>JBDNGI010000119.1:0-8546 GCA_041689345.1 Halanaerobiales bacterium | reverse complement strand
TGAATTATTAGTAAAAATTAAGGAAAGTAATTCTCTGCCAGTAGTTAATTTTGCTGCTGGAGGCATCGCTACACCCGCTGATGCAGCACTTATGATGAAATTAGGTGCAGATGGTGTATTTGTAGGATCTGGAATCTTTAAATCAGGTAATCCAGAAAAAAGAGCAAATGCTATTGTGAAAGCCACAACACACTATGATGATCCTGATATCCTAGCAGAATTATCAAAAGACCTGGGAGAAGCAATGGTTGGGATAGAAATGGATAATATCATTCAAAAAGATAGGATGCAGGAACGTGGCTGGTAAGAAGAAAATAGGTGTTTTAGCCTTACAAGGGGCTCTTATTGAACACTTGAAAATTTTATCCAATCCAAAATTAAATTGTCAAGTAGTTCCTGTCAAGCACAATAAACAGATTGAAGACCTAGATGGTTTAATTATTCCCGGTGGAGAAAGTACTACTATAGGTAAACTAATGATGGAATACAATTTAATAAATCCTATCAAGAAAAAGGCCAAAGCTGGTATGAGTATAATGGGGACATGTGCTGGTCTAATTATACTGGCTAAAAAAGTTAAAGCCAAAAACCCACCTTATCTTCTTGAGTTAATTGATATTCAGGTTGAGAGAAATGCATATGGCGGACAAATAAATAGTTTTGAAGGGGAACTTAATATAGCAAGTATAAATATAAATGGATTCCCAGCAGTATTTATTAGAGCACCTCAAATTGTAAAGACTGGGGACAAAGTAGATATTTTAGCTAGACATGAAAACAAAACCGTACTTGCAAAACAAGGAAATATTTTAGTTTCCTCTTTCCATCCTGAATTAACTAATGATCTAAGAATACATCAATATTTCCTAAATATGACCCAATATTAATAAACTCCCCTTAAGTAAACAGATTTTAAAATAAAAATCTGCTACTAAAGGGGAGCCTTTTCATCTCTATTATATGAAGATCACCTGGGGCTTATATTATTCTCTACCAATATCTATCTTTACCATAATGGACATAAAGGTCTTCCTCATACTCACGGTTAATAGGAGTTCCCGGGTCATATTCAGGAGCGTTTTTAATTGTATCTTTATGTAGCTCTACATCTATTTCCTTATTGATATAACTAACCCGATTAAGCCACTCTGGGGCAACAAGAACCTTCTTACCCGGTAGCCAATTCCGTGTATCTACTAATAGATAATGTATAATCCAACTTTCATCAGCTACCATTAGGTTTTCTAAATGTCCGATTTCTCCATCTAATGCCTTAATATTATATCCACTAACCTCTTTAAAACTTCTTAAATAACAATTCTCATCTTCACAGGCTTTATCTTCTTTATCATCTTCGCTTTTATCTTCATCTTTTAAATTTACTTGATTACCATCTTTAAATTCTTCCACATTTATAGATATAGGGCGAGTATAATTAACACCTGCATATCCATGTGCCCCTGCCATTGGTGCCCAATAGAGAGGCCAATCATAATATTCTGCTAAATCTACCTCCGCTTGGCGAGAAACAGGTTTCTCTTCATCAATAGATGGACTATTTTCAATTTCTTCTTTACTTAAGTCAACCGAAAACTCTTTCTCTTTCCAATTAGGCTTCCGGAATGCTCCAGGAGAAATAAGAACCTTTCTACCTGATAACCAACCACCTGTATCAACAATTGCATATCTCACAATAAGTTGATTACTATCGAAATAAAAATCTTTTACCTTACCAATATCGTCTCCATTGTCTGCTACCAAATCATATCCTATCAATTCCTTTAAATTTCGTATGATAAATATCTCCTCCTTTAAATAGTAATGATTACTATTCTTATAAATATTATAACAGTTAATACTAATACAAGCAAACTCTATGTATAGCAATTATTCTCACTAGATAGTCATTAGTAAGAACTAGAATAGACTAGAGCTATTAAACTCCGATTCTTTAAGGGCAACACGAAATATACGTATCTCTAGTAATATTACTAAAGCTCCCCACCAAAATAAAATTTTTGAATAGAGTCTTTTAGAGGTAATTAGATAAAAATAACATCAATAATCTTGCTCATGCATATAATTTACAGAAGGAGGAATTATGATGGATATGAATAATATTGTTGAACAGATTACCTTTATTAAAGAAAAATTATCAATACTTGACAAGGAATTAGAAGAACTAACTGTTGAAGGTAAGGATCATACCAATAGGATCACAGTTGTTGTCAGCGGCAAGGGTGTAGTCCGCGATTATCAATTCAATCTTATTGAAATGGGGGGATTAAATAAAGACAGTTTAGTAAAAGCAGTAGTAGAAGCCACTAATAGCGGTCTTCAAGCCGCCAAAGAACTTGAGGCCTCAAGAAAAAAAGAAATTATTGGTGACGTCAATCTACCAGACATACCGGGCTTATTTTAATCTATAAATTCTCTTTTATCATTATAATAACCACCATATGGTGGTTATTTTTTTGCCGCAGGAACTACCTATTTGAACATATCATAGAAGACCTGCATATTTCTATAAATAAATATATATATTTATGTATAAGGTCATCAAAAATGGTAATAATAATAACATAAGTCACAAAAAGTAATATTCTTACTTTAATTTATCAATTTTATATAAAAAAATTTTACTAAAAAGTATTAGGAGTGAGGCAAATGAAAGAATTATCTACCTTTGAAGAAATTTTTAATAAACTCTATGAAGATTACCAGGGAGAGAATGTTAACGTTATAACCAAACAAGATGGTATAGATATCACTAGTTTCCAAACAATTATCAATAATATAGATATAAAACCTTTAAATAAAAGACAGAGCAAAAAGTGGAATCAACAAGGAGAAAAGGTGGGTCTGATAGTTATACAAGAGAAATACTCTAAAAATAAATTTAATATTCCTTTTCTATTAGGCTTTAATACTATGAAAGCCACTTTCTTAAAAAACGGTGTCATTATAAATTCTTTAAATATGGAGTTTATAATTAAAAAGACTAAAAAAAGCAAAAAATTACTGGCTTAAATCTTTTCCTTAAAATATCCTTTCTCAAGCAGTCTCTCCAATCCTTTAAATACGGTTCTTCTAAGTCTAAACCCCAGTTACTCCTTTATAACTGTTTTATCCACGAGATAATAACAGGTAAAAATTACAATTGTACAGTATAATTACATATGTTATACTGACATACGTAATGTCATGATTGTATTAAAAAAATGAAAGGAGTAATAAAATATGAGAAAGTATTTAAGATTATCAATAGTAATAGCACTTTTACTGGTAATATCATCTTTAAGCTTAGCTGCAGAGGTTTATACTGTAAAAACTGGTGATACACTATGGAAAATCTCACAGAGAACTGGTATCAGTATTGAAGAAATAACATCTAAAAATAAGCTAAACAATCCTGGTGATATTTATGTTGGACAAAAACTAACAATCGGCGGTAATAAAGACGACAACAAAAACACTAATTCTATTCGTTATACTGTAAAATCTGGAGATCTACTCTGGAAAATTGCTCAGAAATACAATGTAACAGTACAGGAGATTATCGATCTAAACAAAATCAATTCACCATATTATATTTATATTGGACAAACATTATTAATACCTGGTGAAGAAAAAAATAATCAACCAGAGAATCGTTACTTCTATTATACTGTAAAAGCAGGAGATATTCTCTGGAACATCTCTCAAAAATATGACACAACAGTACAAAAGCTTGTTAAATTGAATAATATTAATAATGCTTATGACTTATATGTAGGCAGAAAATTAATTATTCCATTTAAAGATCAACAGCCTACAGATGATAATGGTAATAATAACGATAATGATAATAACAATGATGGTAACAATAATAATAACAACAATAGAAATAACAGTAGATATGTACCTTACTCCTTCTACAAAATTAAAACAGGAGACCATATCTGGACTATTGCAGATTACTTTGGAGTCAAAACATCTATTCTTATTAAATATAACAATATTACAAACATCAATGAGATTGAAGCTGGCGAAGTATTAATTGTGCCATTGAAAGAATCGACTAATTTAAATTATCTTAAAAGAACCAGCAATCATTTAAACAATTATTATCGGGTTCTTCGTAACGAAACACTAACTGATATTGCTGAATACTATAATATTCCAGAAGAAGGAATAAGAGCAATCAATCAATTAAACAAAGATGAAGAAGGTTATACTGGTCAAAGATTATTAATGCCTGTTAATCCAGCTCTCTTTACAAAACATCAAATCTATAAAGTCAAATCTGGTGGAGAATATATCTTTGATATCGCTTATGAAAATGGTATCTCTATTAAATCAATTTTAAAGGCTAATTACCTTAAAAACCAGAACACTAAATTTGATGCAGGTACTATTATCTTAGTTCCTCTTGATCAAAACAGTAAAGCTACCTGGATTAATTATGAGAATGGTAAACCAGTTAATTCCTGGTTCTAAAATGTATTATTTGATATTTGCAAGCCCCGCCTTAACTGGCGGGGTTTTTAATTTATAACTATAATGTTCTACAATTAATCTGTTTACATATATATTTATTATTAATATGGATATTCTACTAAAAGAGTCTGTCTAATCTTGGACAATATACTGGGATTTTTCAAACTTTGAAAAAATCTTGCTACGATAAATTAAACATAATATTTTAAGTTACAACCAATATTTTTAATAAAGGAAGGTAAAGATGAAAAAACAATCATTTTTACAGGGTGCTTTAATACTTATGTTAGCAGGTTTGATAAATAGGGTCATCGGATTTGTTTTAAGAATATTTATTGTAAGAACAATAGGTGATGAAGGCCTCGGTCTATTTCAAATGATTTACCCCCTTTTCACGACACTACTTCTTATGAGTACTGCTGGTTTCCCTGTAGCTATATCAAAACTAATACCAGAAAGATTAGCCAGTAATGATTTACGAGGAAGTTATAATCTGTTTAAGGTATCCTTATTATTTGTTTTATTTATGAGTACATTTATAATAACAATCACTTACTTTTCAGCGGAATTCATTTCTACTCGAATATATAGTTATAGTAGAACATATATCATAATTCTTTCTATTCTTCCAGCAATTATAATAAGTTCACTGGCATCCTGTTTCAGGGGATTTTTCCAGGGGATGCATACAATGATTCCAACAGCATTATCACAAATAACTGAACAAGTCAGTCGCCTATTAGCAACATTAATGATTATTAATGCTGTCGGATACTTAGGGTTAAAATATCAAGCAGCTGGAATCGCTTTAGGTATTTCCATTGGCGAATTATGCGGCTTTTTATTATTATTGATACTTTTTATCTTTATGCTCTTTAATAATCTAAATAAAAAAACAAAGTTAAAAAATAAAATATCTACTTATTTAAAACATAATAATATAAGTGATTTTAAACTAATTGCTGGATTAGCTGTCCCAATTACTATGGGAAGAATAATTAATTCTTTAATGATGAGTGGTGAGGCCATACTTATACCAAGACAATTAGAATTAAGCGGCCTTTCTATTAGTGAGGCAACTTCTCTATATGGACAATTAAGTGGTATGGTTGAACAGCTAATATTTTTACCAACCGTTATCACTATTGCACTTACTATAAGTTTGGTACCAAATATATCAGATGCATATGCTCGGAATAATCTTAAGAAAATCAGAAATAATTATCAAGACGTTATTAGAATCAGCTGTTATCTAGGATTTCCAATTACAATAATATTTTATAGATTAGGAACTAATATCTGCAATTTACTATTCGGTTATCCCCAGGCAGGAGAACTTTTAGCAACAATGGCCTTTTGTTCAACTTTTATATATTACTTACAGGTATCCCACGGTATGTTAAATGGACTAGGTAAACCACATCTATCAGTGATAAATCTGAGTATCGGTTCTGCTATAAAATTAATAGGTGTCTTCTATCTTACAGGTCAATCTTTAGGTATCCATGGTGCAGCAATCAGTATCGGATTAGGAATTGTAGTATCTGCTCTACTTAATTTTATTGCAATCGGACATAATATTGGATATGATGTAAAAATAAATAAATCTTTTATAAAACCACTAATAGCAAGTGCCATACTTTATTTTAGTGTACCATATATAAGAAAAACCCTTACTTACTTATCTATTAACCTAAATGCAAAACTGGAAACTGTAATTATTTTGTTAATAATGGTTTTACTATATATAATAATTATGATATTAATAAGAGCAATAACTATGGAAGACTTAGATAGATTTAGAAAATAAACTGTCTCCTTTGTAGCTCTACTCTTTCTATGCTATAATAAAGAAGACTTGACTCATGGAAATACTAATAGTTCATAAGGAGAGCTTGTAATGAAAGAAATTTATTTAGATAATAGTGCTACCACTAAACCCCTGGATGAAGTTGTGAATACAATGACAGCAGTCCTTACAAATAATTATGGTAATCCCTCCTCTTTACACAATAAAGGGTTAGAAGCGGAAAAAGTAATCAAGACTGCACGTGGAAAAATTGCAAAGAAATTAGCCGTTAATCCTGAGGAAATATACTTTAGTTCTGGGGGCACAGAAAGCAACAACCTGGCAATTAAAGGAATCGCCTACAATTATCAAAATAGAGGCAGACACCTTATTACAACAGGTGTTGAACATGCATCTGTCCTGGAGTCTTTTCTTGCTCTGGAAGAAGATGGTTTTGAAATAACCTACCTTAAACCAGATAAATATGGAGATATCTCTCTGGATCAATTGGCAGATAGTATTACAAAAAATACTACATTGGTAAGCCTAATACATATTAATAACGAACTAGGAACCATTCTACCTCTTGATAAAATTGGTAGAATAATAAAAGAAAAAAATAAAAATACATATTTTCATACAGACTGTGTCCAGTCATTCGGCAAGGTCCTATTAGATCCAAAAAAAAGTAATGTAGATCTACTAACTATTAGTGGACACAAGATACATGGCCCCAAGGGTATTGGTGCTCTTTATAAAAGAAATGGTGTAGAACTCAAAGCACAAATAGTAGGAGGTGGACAAGAAGGTGGAGTCCGCTGTGGTACTGAAAACACACCAGGAATAGCCGGATTGATAGCTGCTGTGGAGGCTCTACCTGATTTCTCAGCACAATCTAATTACAATAAAGAATTGGACAGGCTTAAGAAATACTTTATAAAACAATTAAAGAAAATCAAAAGAAAATTTATAGTAAATTCGCCTAAAAATGGTGCACCCCATCTAATAAATATTTCTTTCCCTGGAATAAAAGGCGAGGTCTTAATTCACAGCCTCGAGGGTGAAGGGATTTATGTATCAACTGGCTCTGCCTGCCACTCAAAAAGTAATGAAAAAAGCCATGTCTTAAGGGCCATTGGTTTACCAGCAGAACAGATAGATGGGACTATTAGAATAAGTTTCTCACATTTTAATACTAAAGAAGATATAGACTATACTATAAAGACACTCAACCAACAGTTAGAAATGTTTTTTTAGAAAAAAATGATATCAAGAAGGTGATAAAATGTATCAAGCAATTTTAGTAAGATTTGGTGAAATAAGTTTAAAAGGTGGTAATCGCTCTTATTTCGTAAATAAACTTATAAATAATATCAGACAAAATTTAAAGGGTATCGGAAAATTTAAGATCGAAAAAACCTATGGAAGAATTTATCTCTATATAGAAGATGATCCCCAAAAATATATTGATATTTTAAAAAAAATTCCTGGTATCGTATCTACCAGTCCTGTAGCTGTGGCACCATTAGACTTTGAGAAAATCAAAGATATTTCTTTAAATGTTTTTAAGTACTCGGTTAAGGATTATCCAACAACTTTTAAGGTAGAAACTAATAGACCAAATAAAAAATTCCCTCTTAAAAGTCCAGAAATAAGCCGAGACCTGGGTGCTCATATATTAACAAATATAAATGAAGAATATAATAATAGGCTTACAGTAGATGTACATAAACCAGAACATCTAGTAAGTATTGAAGTCAGGAAAAATAAAACATTAATATATACCGAGACAATAGCTGGACCAGGTGGGCTGCCAGTAGGCACAAGCGGTAGAGGTCTCCTCCTCTTATCAGGTGGCATTGATAGTCCAGTAGCCGGTTGGCTGGGAATGAAACGCGGAATGAATATTGATGCTATATACTTTCATAGTTTCCCATATACCAGTGACCGTGCTAAAGAAAAGGTCCTTGATCTGGCTAAAATAATAAGTAAACATGGCGGCAAAATCAACCTCTTTGTTAGTCATTTTACTGATATACAGATGGCAATCCAGAAACACTGTCCCACTAAATATAATGTTACGATAATGCGTAGGATGATGTTACGTATAGCCTCGAAAATTGCCCGTCAAAATAATAATCTTGTACTTCTTACAGGGGAAAGTATCGGCCAAGTTGCCAGCCAGACCCTAGAAAGCATCAATGTTATTAATGAGGTTACTAATTTACCAATTCTCAGGCCGTTAATAACTATGGATAAAACAGAAATAATTGAAATA
>JBDNGI010000118.1:0-7403 GCA_041689345.1 Halanaerobiales bacterium | reverse complement strand
TAATCATTAATATCACTCTCCTATTTTAATAATAAAACATACGCTTTACTTAATAACGGCAATACTTAGTAATCTGGCATTTTAGTTAACATTCACTATCATGTAAATATTTTAAAGCCCCAATTAGATATAGTGCACTAGTAATCTATTGCAATAATATTATACATCAAATTGATTCTATTTGTCAATATTTTTACATATAAAGTGTGTTCTTAGTTTCAGAGGGAGTTTTTGACGGAACCGCTGTTCCTAATACTTGAGCTTACCTTGCGTATTTAAATCAAAGCTCCAGTAAATCTCCCTTTCACTGAACTTAGCCCTAAAGGATGACCTAAAAACCAGCCCCTGGAGGTTTTAGCGGCAGTTAGTTATCGGATAAATTTATATTTTTTAAAAAGTTTATTCAAAAAGTATTAACATAGGGAATTAAACATCTCGGAAGAAATTTAAGTTTTACTGTTGAGTGATGAAAGTTTAATTCCTGGATAATATACTATATAATAACAAGCCCAGAGATTTATGCCCCTGGACTTGTCAGTACTTTTTATAGTGATTATATGGATAGGCAGCCTTAGATAATTAGTAAATTTCTGAATCAAGTCTTTTTTAAATAAAGAGACTCATATTAGCCTCATCAGACTCTCCCAGGAAGGTAGCAACGCCGCTAACCTCAATGCCATCTATAAGTTCTTCTCGCTTTATCCCCATAACATCCATAGACATTTGACAGGCTATCATCTTAACACCGTTCTCCTGTGCTTGTTTAATTAATTCTTCTAAGGAATCTACACCCTTATTTTGCATAACCCTTCTTATCATCTTAGCCCCAATACCAAACATATTCATATTAGATAAACGTAGTTTTTTACTTCCTCTGGGCATCATCCAACAAAACATTTTATCCATAATACTTTTTTCAACCTGTTCTGACTGATCTTTTCGTAGGATATTTAATCCCCAGAAAGTAAAGAACATGGTTACTTCATTTCCCATAGCAGCCGCTCCATTAGCAATAATAAAAGAGGCTATAGCCCGATCAAGTTCACCATTAAAAACAACCATGGTTTTCTTTTTCATTGGCTTTCCAGAGTTCATATTATCCTCAACTGAGTCTGTTCTTCCTTTTTTTATAGAAACACATATTTTATCTCCATCTTCATTAATATCGATAAAAGTGTTACCTGTATTTTTACACCATGATACTATATCACCTTTAAAACCTGGGTCTGTAACTGATACCTGGAGTATATCTCCCTCAGCTAACTCCTCCATCTTCTTAAAGACCTGCATAATGGGACCAGGACACTGAAGACCACAGGCATCAAGTTCAACTATTTTTTGGTCTGCTTTTTTTTTTAGTTTCCCTTTTAATTCTTCTCCAAAAGCCTCACCATCTTCAGGATTAGAAATATTACTAAGTTTTTCATGATCAATATCTTCAATTACTGTATTTTTATCATCCTGAACAGCACTATACAATTTGTATCCACCTGCTAAGTTCTTGACATTTTTAAAACCATGTCCTGTCAAAATTCTACAAGCAATATAGCCACGTAGTCCTACAGCACAATAAACAGCAATTTCTTTGTCTTTGTCCAATTCTCCCATTCTTTCTCTCAAACTATTTAATGGGATATTAATAGAATCAGCAATTTTTCCGAATCCTACCTCTACAGGTTCTCTTACATCTAATAGTATAGTATTATTTTCTATACTATCAACTTCATTCCATTGAATAGACTCAACAAGTCCTTTTAAAATATTCCCGGCAACATATCCAGCCATATTTACTGGGTCTTTGGCCGAACCATAAGGAGGTGCATATGCTAATTCTAATTCTTGTAGATCAAAAACTGTCATATCCTGCCTTACAGCAGTTGCAAAGATATCAACCCGTTTATCTACACCATCATAACCCACTATCTGAGCACCTATTAATTTACCACTATCTGGTGTGAAGATGATTTTAATAAACATAGGTTTTGCTCCTGGGTAATAACCTGCATGATTATTTGAATTAGTATATGAAACTAGGTAGTCAATTCCTGACTTTTTAAGTTGTTTTTCATTATTGCCGGTAGTAGCAACTGTCATATCAAAAACTTTAGCTATAGCTGTTCCCTGTGTGGCTCTATATTTTTCTTTTCTACCAATTATATTGCCAGCAACAATTCTACCCTGTTTATTAGCAGGTCCAGCAAGTGGTATTACAGCAGGATTACCATTAACAAAATCTTCAACCTCTATTGCATCTCCAATTGCATAAATATTTTTATCATTTGTCTGTAAATACTCATTAACTTTAATACCACCAGAACTACCAATCTCCAGGCCTGCTTCTTTTGCAAGTTGGACAGATGGTTTAACACCTATCGACATTATGATCATATCTGTGTCAATTTGCTTACCACTTTGCAGGGTTACATATGTCTCTTTATTTTTTCTATTTATACTACTGACCCCATCACCAAGATATAACTTTATTCCTTTGCTTCGTAAATGGTTATGAACCATTGAGGCCATTTCATAATCTATAGGGTTTAATACCTGATCAAGCATTTCTACAAGAGATACCTCTACTCCTCTTTCGGCCAGATTGTGAGCCATTTCCAAACCGATGTATCCTCCACCTATAACCACAGCCTTGTCAGGCTTTTCATTATCAACATAACCCTTAATACGGTCAGTATCTGGGATAGTTCTCAAGGTAAAGACATTATCATTATTAATTCCTTCAATTGGCGGTTTAAATGGTTCAGCACCAGGTGATAGAACTAATTTATCATACTTTTCTTGAAAGGTACTTCCACTTTCTAGATCTTTTACAGTTACTTCTTTATTTTCCCTATCAATTGAGACTACTTCTTTTTTGACCTGTACACTTATATTAAAACGGGCTTTCATACTCTCTGGTGTCTGAACCAAGAGTTTACTTCTTTCCTCTATAATTTCACCAATATGATATGGTAGACCACAATTGGCAAATGATATATAATCACCCTTCTCAAACATAACAATTTCAGCATCTTCATCTAACCTTCTAAGTCTAGCAACAGTACTTGCTCCACCTGCTACTCCACCTACAATAACTACTTTATTTGACATTAATATACCCCCCCGATATTTTTTTAATAACTAATTAAAATACTCTTATAAAAAATCTACAAGCTCATATTACTGCTATTAAATGTAATAATGATTTGGAATGTAAAAATACTTGATAAAACTAAAATAATGCCTTAATTATTTTCTTTGCATCTTCATTTATAACGTAATAGTTAATATTCAAACCATCTCTTACTCCTTTTAATATCCCCAAATCTTTTAATTTAATTAAATGTTGAGAAAGAGTTGACTGTGGTATATCGAGACAGTCCTGCATTGTAGAAACATTACAACCCTCTTCTAGAATCAATCCCTTTACTATACACAATCTAGTGGGATGTGATAATGCTTTAAGAATGATTGCTTTCTCTTCAATTACTTCTAACTGTTCTGTGATATTCTTCACTTTTTAGACCTCCACACTTTTTATAACTTAGACTTTGATTTGTGAATAAAATATTTATTGGTATATTTATATATTACAATACCTAAATATACTTTGTCAAGCTTATTTAAGAATTAGAATTAGATTTATATTTAATTTAAATTTATATTTTTCTAAAAAAAATAAATTATGTAAAAGTTCAGTCTGGCAATCTCAATGAGCTAATCCTAATACCTTAATGATAGAATCTATTAAGGGCTTATTATAATATAAACCTACGTCAAATAAAGAAGTTGACACAGGTCATATTTAGTCATCAAATTCAACTTTCATTTTTTCTACTTTAACCCTATGAATGTCAATTAAATCATTTTCTAAATTCTCTATATCTACTTTGCTTCCACATAGATGCAGAATAATTAGTCCCTCTTCTGCACATTCACCCACTTGATGCAAACCTATTCTCGTACTAATTATACACCCATGTTTTGTCAATACTTCCTGTACTGTTGGTGCAGCATCTGTTCTCTTATCAATTAAGACTGCCATTACTGTCGAACAATTTTCCATTTATTATCACCTCTATTTATTAATCTTTAAATTATTTATATCTTATTTTAGTCTAATATTAAAAGATTATACCAAAATCAAGATGTTTGCCTCTGCCTTGCTATTTCATATAATACCATAGAACTAGCACAGGCAACATTTAGAGAAGAAGCTGAGCCAAAAATCGGTATTTTAAAAATATAATCTGATAGTTCTCTATAACTTGCACTCATACCAGATGTCTCATTCCCAATTATCAATGCTGTAGGTTTATTGAAATCCCCTTCATAAACAAGATTATCTGTATGTACACTAGTACCAACTATCTGGAAATCTGGATATAATTCTTTTATTTCGGAAAACCAGGCTAATAATTTTTTATAGGATTCCATTTTTATCACAGGTAAGGTAAAGATTGTTCCAATACTGGATCTAATTACTTTCGGATCATATAAATCAACACAGTGTCCTGTTATTACAAGACCATCAACCTGTAATGCATCACAAGAGCGGATTATAGTTCCCAGGTTTCCCGGGTCTGAGGGCCTATCAAAAATAGCCACTAATGGATGTTCACTCAGTTTTATTTTAGATAGATCATCTTCAGGCATAGATAAAATAGCTATAATTTCTGAGGGATCCTCTTTATCACTAATCTCACCCATATATTCATTCGGCAGTTGAAAATGTTTTTTTGCACTAGAATTCACTAAAATCTTTTTTGCCCAATGGGACAATTCTTTATAATCAGAATGGACAAAATAAAGTATATCCCATTTATTTTCTATTGCCGTATTTATCGGTTTTACCCCTTCAACAAATATTTCTTTATGTCGAAATCTCTTATACCTGTTTCTCGATAAAACTTCTAAGTGCTGAAAGTTATTATCTTTTTTTAGTATCTTAATAATTTCTGGTTTCATTTGTATACTCCCTCGTATAAAACCACCAGCCTCAATTGACTGGTGGTTTAAATTTAAAATTGCCCTTGTGGGTGCATGTTTCAATGTCAATATTGGTATTTTCCTTGGTGTGGCTGAAAGTACTATTCCTTAATTTTTGCTCTTAAAAGTTTGTTTACCATTCCTGGATTTGCTTTTCCTCTTGTTTCTTTCATAACCTGTCCAACTAAGTATCCAATGGCCTGATCTTTACCGCCCCTGATATCCTCGACTGCATCAGGGTTTTCCTCGATAACTTTTAAAACAATCTCTTCTAATTTACTTTGATCACTGATCTGTTTCAACCCTTTTTCTTCAACAATAGTTTCAGGTGCTTTGCCAGTTTTAAACATCTCTTCAAAGACTGTTTTAGCAATTTTACTACTGATAACACCTTCATCCATCAATTTAAGCATCTTAGCTAACATCTGCCCATTTATTTTGCTTTCTTCAATTTCGATTCCTTCTTCGTTTACCAGACGTAAAAATTCTCCCATTATCCAGTTACTAATAATCTTTGCATCATCATATTCTTCAACACATTCCTCAAAAAGATGAGCTAATGCTAAGGAATCAGTTAGAACACCAGCATCATGATTAGGTAATTGATACTCTTGTATAAAACGCCCTTTCTTTTCACGAGGTAATTCAGGTAATGCACCTCTTATATCTTCAACCCATTCTCTATCTATTTCCAATGGTACTAGATCTGGTTCAGGAAAATAACGATAATCATGGGCCTCTTCTTTACCACGCATAGAGATGGTTTTATTAAGACTGTCATCCCAGGTTCGGGTTTCCTGAATTACCTCTCTACCCGCTTCCAGAACTTTTTTCTGTCTTTCCACTTCATATTCAATTGCCTTTTCAACCGCCTTAAAAGAATTCATATTCTTTAATTCAGCCCTTGTACCAAATTCCTTCTGCCCCACTGGTCTAATAGAAACATTAGCATCACAACGTAAAGAGCCCTCGTCCATATTACAGTCAGACACAGCGATATACTCCAATATTTGTTTTAATTGAGTAAGGTATGCTCTAGCTTCTGCTGCTGTTCTCATATCAGGCTCACTTACAATTTCAATCAAAGGGACTCCAGTTCTATTATAGTCAACCAAACTACCAGTAGATTTATCAATACTACCTTCGTGAATTAATTTCCCTGCATCTTCCTCCATATGTATCCTTGTAATGCCAATTCTCTTCAAACCGTCCTCTATCTCTATTTCAATATGTCCATTTTCACAGATAGGTAGGTCGAACTGAGATATCTGATAAGCCTTAGGTAGATCTGGATAAAAGTAATTCTTCCTATCAAATTTACTATACTCACTTATTTCACAATCTGTAGCCAGTCCAGCCATTATAGCATATTCCACAACCTGCTTATTAAGTACTGGCAATGTCCCTGGCAATCCTGTACAGATAGGACAGGTATGCTCATTTGGCTCAGCCCCAAATTCAGTACTACAATCACAAAATATTTTAGAATTAGTAGCAAGCTGAGCATGAACCTCCAACCCAATCACTGTTTCATACTCTCTACTCATAAAGACACCTCCACTTCAGCCCTTTTATCTTTTATATTAAGCATACTTTCTAAGGAATAAGCAGCCTGTATGATTTTACCTTCACCAAAATGAGGCCCCATCATCTGTAAACCAATCGGCATCTTATTACTATCAAAACCACAGGGTAGGGATATAGCTGGAATACCAGCAATATTTACAGGTACAGTAAATACATCCATCTGATACATCTCCAGGGGATCACTCATAGAACCTAACTTAAATGCAGTAGTAGGAGTTGTTGGTGATATTATTAAATCATAATCTTTAAATAGTCTATCAAAATCCTCTTTAATAAGGGTCCTTACTTTTTGCGCCTTTAAATAATAAGCATCATAATAACCAGAGCTTAGTGCATATGTACCCAACATTATACGTCTGGTTACTTCATCACCAAAACCTTCATTCCTGGTGTTCTTAAACATCTCTGATAAATTTGCTGATTTTTCACTACGATAGCCATATCTAACACCATCATAACGGGCTAAATTGGAACTGGCTTCTGCAGGTGCAATGATATAATATGCAGCTAAGGCATATTGAGCACTAGGAAGACTTACCTCTTCAATTTTTCCACCAGCATCTTCTAGCTTTTTAACAGCTGCCATAACACTATCCCTTACCTCTGAATCAAAGTCCATAGAGAAATATTCTTTAGGTAGGGCAATTTTCATCTCAGAGACATCATCTTTAAGGAAATCCGTGTAATCTGGTAAATCCATCTTTACAGAGGTTGAGTCCATAGGATCATGACCTGCAATCGTATTCATTAAAATAGCGCTATCTTCCACATCTTTAGTAATAGGTCCAATCTGGTCTAATGATGAAGCAAAAGCAACCAGGCCAAAACGTGAT
>JBDNGI010000117.1:0-3203 GCA_041689345.1 Halanaerobiales bacterium | reverse complement strand
GTTAAAACAGAAAAAGGGGGAGAAATAAGACGGATTAATGCTGAAATTGCCCCACGTAATACAAAGGGTTTTGAATTATTAAAGACATCAAATATAGGAACATATACCTGTTTTCAGGAGACCTATCATCGTAAGACTTATCAAGAAATGCATCCTTCAGGACCTAAATCTGATTATGAATGGCGTTTGTCAGTTATGGATCGGGCTCAAGAAAGTGGAATAGATGATGTAGGTATTGGGGCTTTATTTGGTCTATATGATTATCGATTTGAGGTAGTATCTCTATTACTTCATGCTGAATATCTTAATCAAAGATATGGAGTGGGGCCTCATACGATTTCTATACCTAGGTTAAATCCGGCACTAGGAACACCTCTAGATAAAGCCCCTTATCCTGTTTCTGATAAGAACTTTCGTAAATTGGTGGCTATTATTCGCCTAGCTGTTCCCTATACAGGTATGATTTTAACAACAAGGGAAAGTGAAGAGATGAGAAATGAATTATTTCTACACGGTGTATCACAAATTAGTGCTGGTTCTAGGACTACACCAGGTGGTTACCAGGAAAATGAAGAGCGAAAACATGAACTAGAGCAGTTTTCTTTACATGATCTCAGGCCAATTGATGATATTATTACAGAGGTAGCCAGCAATGGATATATACCTAGTTTCTGTACTGCCTGTTATCGCCTAGGAAGAACAGGTAAAGATTTTATGGATCTGGCTAAACCAGGTAAAATACAGGAATTCTGCCGACCTAATGCAATGCTGACTTTTAAAGAATATTTGATGGATTATGGGACTGAACAGAGTAGAAGTGCAGGAGAACCTTGTTTGGCTGAACTGATGGAAAAACTAAGTAAAGATAACCCTAATTTAGGAAAGAAAATGAAAGATGATTTATTAAAAATATCAGAAGGTGAACATGACCTATATATTTAATATGGTGGTTTTAGGTATGAAGATAATCAGTAAATTATAGAATAAAAAAATTGATTTTTAGTGTGAGAATCCTAACACCAAAGGAATAAATAGTTAAGGCTTAACCTTAACCTTAACCTTAACTTCACTATAACTTAACACAAGAGGAAGTGATATAATGCAGTCAACACCACGTGCAAATCGTCCACATATTGCTGTTTTCGGCCGTAGAAATGTAGGTAAGTCCAGTTTGATTAATGCCCTAACTAATCAGGAATTAGCTCTGGTATCAGAAGTAGCTGGAACAACTACAGATCCGGTCTATAAATCAATGGAGTTATTACCATTAGGGCCGGTTGTGATGATCGATACTGCCGGAATAGACGATACTGGCAAGCTGGGGAAATTAAGAGTAAAAAAGACGATGGAGATTATCAGGAAGACCGATCTGGCTCTTGTAATGCTTAATGCAGAACAGGGAATCGGAGAGTTTGAATATAATATTATTAAAAAAATCAAGGAAAATAAGACCCCTGTCTTGCTGGTATTAAATAAAGAAGATTTGCTTGAAGATAAAGGGGAATATGAGGATCTTGTTAGTAGTGCTAGAGATATATATAAAGTAGATATAGTCTCTATCAGTGCCCTGAAAAATACAGGAATGGAGAAATTAAGGAGAGCTATTGTAGAAAAGGTACCTATTGATTGTGAAGAGCCCTTTATTGTCGGCGACCTTATTAAACCAGGGGAGACAGTACTGCTAGTTACCCCCATCGATAAAGCTGCTCCAAAAGGGCGCTTGATATTGCCACAGGTACAGACTATTAGAGATGTATTGGACCATGATGGGATAAATATAGTTGTAAAAGAAAGGGAGTTAAAACCTACCTTAAGAAATTTAAAAACGAAACCGCGGATAGTGGTGACAGATTCTCAGGTTTTTATGAAGGTGGATGCTGATGTTCCGGAAGATATTTTAATGACTAGTTTTTCTATATTATTTGCCCGTTACAAGGGTGAACTGGAGTTGTTTCTTGAGGGGGCTTTAAAACTAGAAAGACTCCAGGGAGGAGAAAGGATACTTATTGCAGAGGCCTGTACCCACCGTCGGCAGGTTGATGACATAGGAACGGTTAAGATACCTCATTGGTTGAGGCAGAAAGTAGGAATGGATCTGAGCTTTACCCATGTCTCAGGGCAAGAATATCCAGAAGACCTGCAGGATTATGATTTAATACTACATTGTGGGGGTTGTATGTTAAACCGGAAAGAGGTAATTTCTCGTTTATATGAAGCCCGTAGAGCTGGTGTACCTATTATTAATTATGGTATGGCCATTGCTGCCTTACATGGTATTCTAGAGCGGGCATTAAAGCCCTTTCCTTATGTCCATGAGAAATGGTTGGAGTTAAAGAGGGAGGTATCTTTGTGATGGAGATTAAAGAAATTATTGATAAGGCTGTACAGAAAAATAACTTAATAAAAGATGAAATTGTTAAATTACTGGAAATAAAGGATGAAAAATCGTTAAAATATCTATATCAGCAGGCAGATGAAATTCGCTTGAAATATCATGGAGATGAAGTACATTTAAGAGGTATAATTGAGTTTTCTAGTTATTGTAAACAGAACTGTTATTACTGTGGATTGCGTAAAGATAATAAAGAATTAGACAGATATCAACTGGCGGCAGAAGGTATTATTGAGCAGGCTCTGGCCGGGGTTGAGTTAGGTTACAGGACAATTGTTCTCCAGTCAGGAGAAGATGATTATTCTGCTGAAGATATAGCTAAAATAGTTAAAGAGATAAAGGAGAAGTCAGATATAGCCATTACACTTTGTATAGGAGAACGTAGTTATGAGGAATATAAATTCTGGCGTGAGATGGGTGCTGACCGCTATTTATTAAAACATGAGACTGCTGACCAGGATTTATATAATAAATTGCATCCTGGTATGAAGTATAAGGATAGGATTAAAAGGCTGTATTGGTTGAAAGAATTGGGCTACCAGACTGGTGGGGGTAATATAATTGGACTTCCTGGTCAGACATTGGATACATTAGCTAAAGATATATTGTTATTCAGGAAACTGGAGTTAGATATGGTAGGGATCGGACCTTTTATAGCACATCAACAGACACCATTAAAGGGGAGTAAAGCAGGCACAGTGGAGATGACTTTGAAGGTATTAGCAATTACCCGTCTGTTGCTGCCCTTGAGTCATTTACCTGCTACTACAGCCCTTGGATCTATTGATAATTATGGTCGGCAGAAGGCCTT
>JBDNGI010000116.1:0-3159 GCA_041689345.1 Halanaerobiales bacterium | reverse complement strand
TGATTGTATTTTCAAAAACACTTTTATTATGGTTTTTAAATTCATCAATTACATATTTTTCAATAACAAAGGATCGAATAATACTAATTCCAGTCAAAGTTTGCTGTAAAAAATTTGTTAAAAAGCCCAATTCCTTTTGTACCCTATGGGAGATCCTTTTTATCTTTTTACCCAGCTTTTCTCCCAGGAGAACGATCAGAGGTATGGTAACTAAAATTGTCAGGGCAAGTTTCCAATCTAAATAAAAAAGAATACCGGTACCGATAATCAAGACAAATAACTGTCTAAGTAAACCAGCTATCCCCTTAGTAATTGTGACCTGAATCAAATTCAAATCATTACTCATTCGGGATACCAAATCACCGGTTGTGTTTGTCTCGAAAAAGCTAAGGGAAAGTTCCTGCAATTTTTGATAAATTTCATTTCTCATATCCATGATTATATTTTGGCCTACATAGGAAAAAAGATAATTCCTCAAAAATGAAACAATCCCCTGTAAAATAAAGACAATAAATAATCCGATAATTAAACTCTTAAGACTAGTTATATTACCCTCACGGATAATTGTATCAAAGATATCCTTGACCACCCAAGGAAAGATCATACTTAGACCAACTGAAATCAACATAATAATTTGACCAACAATAAGCAACTTCCAATATGGCCTTAAATAGGACAAAAACCTTCTAACAATACCCTCTTTTCCCTTCATATCTCCTCTCCCTTCTATTATCTTTTATCTCAACGACGTTACCCAACTTTAATAATACCCTTAAGAAAAACTTCAGTAACTGTATTTATTAATATTTTATGAGAAGGTCGTTCCTGCTCATCAGTTTCAAGATATGATATCAATGTTCCCCCAATCAATCCCATTAATGCCCCTGTCAGTATTACAGAATCCATATTTCTAAATTCATTACTAGCTATTCCTGCTGACACTTTACTATGGATCAAGCAAAAGAAATTTTCCCGGGCCCTATTTATTAAAACCTCTGCTTGCTTATCAATTCCACTATCAGTTTCATTAAACAAAACCATGGCTACTCTATCATACTTTAAACAGATCAGAAGACTATTTTTAATTAATCCCTCAAGCTGAGCAACCGCCCCAGAATTCTCACTTATTTCTTTATTAACTTGATCTCTAATCATGTTTATACCAGTTATTATCAACTCGGCAAATAAGGCTGCCTTATTTTCAAAATTGTAATATATAGTTCCTTTAGCAACACCGGCTCTATTAGCTATATCCTCCATTCTAGTTTTGTGATATCCATTCTTAGAAAAAGTCTCAGCTGCAGCATCAATTAATCTTGCCCGTGTATCAACACTCAATAACAACACTCCTTTTTTAAACTGACTAGTCAGTTTAATTATATTATAATACTAACCTCACTTTTTTGCAAGGCTATCATAATAGAACCTATTGAATCCTAAAAAAGTACAGAAATAACTGGAAGGTATAACCACTTTAATTCTATTTCATCTTCTGTACCTATATCCTTTTCCGATTACACTAATCAAGAAATTTAAGACATTAAAAAATTCCCTTAATAAATATCAAGAGAATTTAAAAATATAGACCTAATTTGTATGTCTGATGACAAGCACAAACTTAACTCCTTTTTCGGTATTACGGACATAAATATCCCCTTCCATAGCCTTCATAATCTTTTTGCAGATATAAAGACCAAGACTATAACTTTTTTTCTTATAAAATCTTTTTTCAATATTTTAAATATCATATGTTTTCACCTCTCTTATCATTTGTTGATAAGATTATAACATCTTAAATATTAAGAAATCCTAAACTTCTTAATATTTCTCGTAAATAAAGTTGATTACAAAGCAGACCACAAAAAAACTAGCCCAGAACTAACTGAACCAGCAAACATGTAAAAAATTATTATGTCAAATATTAAACCGAACCCTATATATGAACATTTTACCAGTATCATAAAGATACGGGACCTAAAAGGCCCCTTGTTTTATGCATCATAAATGATAAAGTTCACCGTATTTATGTAAACGCATAAAAATAAAAAGGAGCTAAAAGCTCCCCTAATATTATATTAATCTCTATATTCTTTTTTAATTAAATTGTACTATAATATATTTATCCAATCGCGTCTATTATATAATAGTCTAACAATCGTTACTATTTTATTTTCTTGATTGATAACATAAAATATAATATAATTATCTATAATAAATTTGCGTATTCCTTGGGATGCTAATTCATCATCATCAACTCTAGCATTTCTAAAAGGCATTTCTTCTAATTTAAATATTTCATTAGCTATTTTATCAACTACCTCTGCTGCCTTAGCGGGTTCTAACAACTCATTAGCAATATATTGCCCTATTTTATATAAATCTTTTTCACCAGGTTTAGTAATTTCAATAATATATCTATCCATTTTTTAAACCTTTTTTTACATCTTCTAATGCTTCAGAAAAAGGCTTCACATCTCCTTTTTCCATTGCATTTGTACCTTCAGCAAGTAGTTTATGCAATTCAAATTTTCCTACCAGACGCTCAAAAGTTTCAATACTCATTACGGCTAAGTCACCTTTACCATTTTTAGTAATATAAACCGGCTCATTATATTCATGACACATCTGAGAAACTTCATTATATTTATTTCTTAAATCAGAACTCGGTCTTATAGTTGGCATAAAACACACCTCCCATACATATTATATGCATATTATATCACAATATTGATATTAAAACAATCGAAAAAAGTGTAGGATAGCCGATTATTAGCTATCCCACACTTTGTATAAAAAGCCCACTTACCAATATCTAAAACAAATAACTCTCCTTTTTTCATATCAATCATTAATACACACAAAATTTTTCAGAATAGTGACAGTGGATAATATCCCCAAAAGCCCAAAAAAATAATTATTGTATCCGGCAACTAATTACTCCTAAAATCCCATTTTTATGCATCAAAAATGATACGGTTCACCACGTATATGTAAACGCATAAAAAATTTATCTAAAAATTGTCGCAGAAAACTCCTTGCAAATCTTGTTTTTGATTTGGTAGGAGACGAATACGACAGGTCTTGACCTATAAAGTGTGTTCTTAGTTTCAGGGGGAGTTTTTTGCACTACAAGCACTCCGTATTTAAACAGTTCATATA
>JBDNGI010000115.1:0-3926 GCA_041689345.1 Halanaerobiales bacterium | reverse complement strand
GCAATTAGAACTTTGCGATAAATTTATAAAAGAACTAAAAAAATTATTGAATACACTAGATTAAAGGAGCAGCCAAGCAGCGTATAACAGCGTGTTTACACAAGGGTGCTCTTTTAATTTATGTCAGCTATATTTGACGCAACAAATTCCTTCACTAAGGGCAGTCGCCCTAAAGTTCAGGAACTTCGTAAACACGCGGGACGTTATGTGAAATATGCTGCAAGTTGGAATAATAGTATTACGAGGGCGCATGTCAAAAAAATAGGCACCTCCTCGGACCTCCTACTTTTTTGACTTAGCATAAGACATTTTTTAAACAAACACAATGGAACGTTGTAAAATATTACGTTGAATTTTAAGTAAAATAAGGGTATAATATTTATTAAGAGGAGTTGATTATTATGCCTAACATTAAACCAGTTTCAGATTTAAGAAATTATAATGAAGTGTTAAAAGATATAGCAGATGGTTCTCCGGTATTTTTAACGAAAAACGGCAGAGGCAAATTTGCAATCATGGATATTGAAGAGTATGAAAAAACTCAAGCTACCATAAAATTACTTGCAAAATTGATAGAAGCTGAAAATAGAGTTAAATCTAATGATGATTGGATTAACGAAGATCAGGTGAAAGAAAAATTGGGGGTTTAAATATAATGCCTAAATTACGAATTAACCCCTTAGCAACAGAAGACTTGGTTGAGATTAGAGATCATATTACAAAAGAGTTAGATAATCCTACAGCAGCAATAAAGGTAGTACGAAAAATCATCGAGAGTTACGAGAAATTAAAAGAATTTCCGATGATGGGAGCAGACTTATCAGCAAAAGTGAATATACAAACTGACTTTAGATACTTGGTATCAGGAAATTATATTGTATTTTATCGAGCAGATGATGAATTTGTATATATATATCGTATTCTATATGCTGGAAGAGATTATCTTAAAATCTTGTTTCCGAATGAAATTAAATTGAATTATGAAGACGAATAGGACTGGAATCCCACATTATTTTAATTAAAGTTATAGAAACGTATAAGAGAACTTATTCTAAATTGATTTGCCAAAAAACAAAAAGAAAATAGGAGTAACTACGAGGGCAAAGCGCAGGACAGATCGGGTCCCTCCTCGGACCTCCCAATCTGTCCTGCTTGGCAGCATACATCACCTAACAATATATTTCCCGATATCCAAACAAAAAACGCTGATATATCAAGGAGTATAAAGACTTCATTTCCAAAAATCCTGCCCTAATCCTGCACTGAGAAGATACTGCCGACAGCTCTGGAAATATCCTGGCCAGCTTTTATGAAATCTTCCTCCAGGAAGTGGGAATAAGTGTCTGCAGTAATCACATAAGAGGAGTGTCCTAAGATTTTTTGAAGTGCCTTAATATTTTTATTCTCAGCCAAAAATAATGAGGAAAAGGTATGACGAAATACATGTGAAGTAATCCAATCAGGAAAGCCGCCCTTTTCACGACATTTCTGTATTTTAGCCTGAACTCTACGTGGAGAATAACAGCATCCATCTACCTTAGCTAAAATCAGGTTATTATCCTGATATTCATCCGGCAAATCTTTTCTATGTATCTGTTGTTTCTTCCAGATAGAACGATAGCGATCTGCCAGTTCCTCAGACATAGGAATCTTCCTATATCTATACTCAGTTTTAGGTCCTTTAGTTATAGTGCCCTTGCCTCTGATATAGACCTTAGCCTCTTCAACTTTGATGAGCATCTCAGCAAAGCTAATATCTTCCCAGCGGGAACCGAGCATTTCTTCCAGACACATCCCAGTATTAATGGCGATAAAAGAATAATCAGCCACCCAGGGATCGTGTTCTTCTACAAAAGTAAACCAGTCTCGTAGTAAGTCTCTGCTCATTGCTTTAGCCTTTTCTTTTTTCTTCTTAATCTTATGTTTAGTATATTTGCCTGGTTTCCTGACATTGTTCATTGGGTTCTGATGAATATAATTCATCTCATTTGCATAGGAAAGAGCAGAAGATAATATCCGATAAAAATATTTCTGTTTATCCAGACTACCACCTTGATGTTTAATTTTTGTCAGATAGGCTTGAATATGGGCAGCCTGTAATTCTTTTAACTTAAATTTACCAAGGATGGGTAGTATCTGCCTGAGAAAGACCCTGCTATATTTATCATAAGTAACTGGTGATAAATTAGGTTCAACAAATTCATCGAGCCATTTCTCAATATATTGCTTTAAGGTCAGATTAGCAAACTCCATTAAAATTCCGGTTTCTTTTTCAATCTCCTTATCCCTGGCCTATTTTTCTCCATCCTTTTTTCGTTCAAAGGTCCTACTTTCCTTTATTTTATTACCGTTTCCATCTCGCCCCATATAAACAAAAAATTCAAAACATCCTGACTTGGTCTTGCGATAATAAGCCATTTAAAACCCCTTTCTTTATAGTCTTCTAACTACTTCAATAGCCTTACCAATAATCTCAATCTCTCCATGTTCAATTATAATTGGTTTATATTTGGGGTTGTCCGCTTGTAAGATAAAGTGATCTTTAACAGAGTAGAGGTATTTCAGACTAACTTTATCTTCTAAAGTAACTAAAGCAATTTCACCATCTACAATTTCAACCTGTTTTTTTATTAAAACCAGATCACCATCTTTAATACCGGCATTGATCATAGATTCATCCCCAGTTAATCGCAGATAAAAATACTCACCTCCTTCCACGGATTCTTTAGCAACCTTCCTATAGCCAACAATATTATCTGATTTAAGTATAGCCCGTCCCATAGATATATCTACAATTGGAACTAATTCCAATTTCTCAGGTTCTTCCTTAACAAGTTCTTCCCGGCCCAGAAGATAATCAACACTAACATCAAAGAAATCAGCTAATTCTGTAATAAGATGCATATTAGGTTTACGGATATCATTCTCATAATTAGAAAAGGCAGTTTTGCCGCGATCAAAGTCAATATTCCAACAGTATAATTCTGCTTCTAATTCTGGAAAGTACTATATTGACCAAGATGAGAATATATACTTTGCCAGGGAAGGTCAAATGGAAAGGATAGCTGAAAAGAAGAATATTGATTATTTTATAATTGGAGATTTTAATAATAATATATGTCTTTATGGTAAGTTGGATAATAAAGCGGCCGGAAAATACGTACTTACATCAGATGGTCCTAAAATAACTAAAGAATATTAAAGATAAGTATTTATTAAGATTCTACTGTATAAACTTCATTTTACTTAAATTGCAATAATAAAAAAGCTTTCAATATCGGCAATCTTAAATTCAAAAATGTAGTATAAAATATTTTCCGCAGTAGAATCATATAACAATTTTAACAAAAATATAGATCAGTATCTTTACAAAAAAGGAGGGTTATATTTGAGTAATAGTGTAAGAAAGCAGAAAAAAAAAGAACTGAAAAAAACTCTGCAAGAGGCAGTTCATGATACACTCCAGGAATTAAGTAAGAAAACAAGTCAGGGATATCCTTTATCATTAAAGGTGAAACACTTAGCGGAAATAACTGGTTATAGTGAGAACTCTATCTACATAATGCTGGAAAAGGGGGATATTCCCGGAGCGAAAAAAATAAAGGGATGGCGGGTACCAAGGGATACTTTTCTATTGTGGTGGCATGGTGATTGGTTTAATCAAGAAATGCAGGATAAACAGTATCTACTTCGGTAGTTTTTTTATAAAACCTAAAGTGAAAATATTCACACATAGTATGTATAAAATTACTCAGTAAAACATTTTGAGGTGTTATTATGCTTGATCTGGAACAATTGGACAGGCTAGTGCTTGTCTGTGAAGGGATTTTAATCAGTATTATTGCTAGAATTTTTTACCGACAAGTATTACCTGACATTATTAAGTCTCTACAGGAATTATTTAAAAATTAGTAGAGTACTTTAGT
>JBDNGI010000114.1:0-8761 GCA_041689345.1 Halanaerobiales bacterium | reverse complement strand
GCCTATCTGGCTTTATTTATTGCTGCGGTTGCTTTGGCTACGTTTATTAAAGTTCCTGGTTTAAATACTTCATATTATAATTTAGGTGAGGTATTTATATACACTATTGCTTTAGTATTCGGTAAAAAAGCAGGTGCGATTTCTGGTGCTTTTGGATCGGCTTTAGTGGATCTACTATTATTTCCAATCTGGGCTCCTTTTACATTACTTATTAAAGGTTTTGAGGGATGGATTGTTGGTAAGTTAGCAGGCGATAAATTATCTAAAAAAGTGCTTGCATTAATTATTGGGGGCCATGTTATGATAATTGGTTATGCTCTAGTTGTATGGGGTCTTTATGGCTGGCCAGCTGTTCTACCTGAAATTGCTGGGAATTATGGTCAAGCAGCTGTAGGCGCTATTATTGCAATACCATTAGCGCGTCAGGTTAATAAAGTGATTTCTTAGCTTCAGTAGATTGTTCTGAAGCTTAGCCCTAAAGGATGACCTAAAGGCCCAGGAACAAATCCTGGGACTTACTGCTACTTGCAATCGTAAAAGAGAGAGTTTAGTAGCAGTTAGTTATGAGGGCAAAGTGATTTCTTAGCTTCAAAAGATTTCCTGAAGGTTAGACGAACCGGTGCTGGGACTTACTGCAACTTGCCCTCGTGTGAAGGTGAAAGATTAGCGGCAGTTAGTCATGAGGGTAAAATTATTAGTAAAGCATAAAAGAAAGGGATTTAGTATGAAAATTGGTAAAATGCCTAGCAGTAAGCTAGAAGAGATTATATTAAACAAAATTGGATTTAAAAGAGACGATGTACTTGTTCACGCTGGTATAGGGGAAGACAGCGCAGTTGTTGATTTAGATGGCCAGTTGTTAGTTATATCTTCTGACCCAATCACTGGTGCTAGTAAGAATGCTGGTTATCTAGCGGTACATGTAGCCTGTAATGATATTGCCTCAGCTGGTGCAGTACCAATAGGTATTCAGGTGGTGTTATTACTACCAGAAGAGATAGAAGAAAAACAAATTTCCTTATTGATGAATGAAATTACTGAAACGGCTGCAAATATTAATGTGGAGGTTTTAGGAGGACATACTGAGATTTTGTCGGCAGTAAATAAGCCGATAATCTGTGTTACTGCTATAGGAAAAGTAGAACGAGATAAATATCTATCATCTGCCGGAGCAAAAATCGGTGATGAATTGGTTGTTACTAAAGGGGTAGGTATTGAAGGTACATATATCATTGCAAATGAATATACTGAACTGTTAAGAGAGAAAGGCATTTCTGAAGATATCATTTCAAAGGCTCTTCTTTACAAAGACAATTTGAGTGTTATAAAAGAAGGAAAAATAGCCGCTGGACTTGGGGCACATGCTATGCATGATATCACAGAGGGTGGCTTGTATGGTGCAATTGAGGAGATATCTCGAGCTGCTGATGTAGGTTTTGATCTTGATCTTGATAGTCTGCCAATTACTAGAGAAACTGAAGAAATCACAAGGGTATTAGGGATTGATCCGGCTGGTTTGATTTCTTCGGGTAGTATGTTAATAGCAATTCCAAATAGCAAGGGATTAATTGAAGAATTACAGGCTTGCGGTATATTAGCGGCTCGGGTCGGTGTTATAACAGAAAAAAACAGCAATATAATAGCCTGTGGTAAGAAAAAACCATTTATATGGTCAAACAAAGATGAATTGTGGAGGTTGATGGAATAATTTCCTTTATTTTCTTGACTTTTGCATTTTTTAAGGTTATAATTTACAGTAACAATATCATAAGGTGGTGGATGTTTTGAATATAACTGAGGTAAGGATTTTCCTAACATCACAGACAGGGCCTACCAAGGCTTTTGCCAGTGTAACATTTGACGATTCTTTTGTTATTAAGGATCTCAGAGTTGTAGATGGTCAGAAGGGGTTGTTTGTATCTATGCCGTCTCGTAAAGATAAGAACGGTGAATTTAGAGACATATGTCACCCTATAAACACTGATACTAGAAACCTTATTCATGATGCAATAATGGAAAAATATAATGAAGAAATTGCTTAATTACATAACTCTATCGTAAGACAGCGGCTAGGTTTTTCAGTCACTGTCTTTTTTTGTTCTTTCCAAGGATACATATGGCTTCCAACTCTATCTGAATCAAGTCTTTCTTATTATCTTATTAATGATGGCTTAAAGATTAGAGTTCTTGACAAAAGCGTCTTTCTCTGTTATAATTCTAACGGTTAAAGGTGAAAATTAAGGAGTTTTTAGATGAAACCATATGTTATGGCTGAGGATTTATACCAGCACAAATTGGCAGTTATTCTTGGGCGTGGTAAAAGGCTTAAGAAGTTATTACAGCGATATCCAACCGAAAAGAAATTTAAGGCTGCATCGATAGAAGAAATTGCAAATATAATAAAAATAAAAAACCTTAATTCAAGTATATTGTATAAACTTGATAAACTTGATGTTACATATGATAAACTTGTAACATTTGTGGTTGATTCTGCCTGGAGCAAAAAACCAAGAGCCCGTAGAATAATGGGTATTGATACAGAGTATCTTAAAAGTGATTTAGACTCTATTCAGTATATCGTTATGGATGGTCTAGATTATGTAACTTCGGGTATAATATTTACTAATAATGCTATTGCTCATTCAGTGAGTATCTCTGAAGGAATCAATAATTTGAGGAGTACAATTAATGAATTTCAACCAGAGATAATAGTTGGTCATAATTTTAATTCAGATATATCAATACTTGAATCGGCTTATGGCGATGAACTGCCTGAATTATATTATTATGATGATACTATGGAGCTAATGGCAAATAGCAATTTAGCTAATATTATTGGGGGTTCCAGTCTTAATGTTGCAGTCCAGAAACTCTTTAATGCTGAGGTTATTGGTTTATTTAATGCATATAATAATATAGATTTATTCGTAGAATATGGTATTAAGGATGCACTTTATCCTATCTGTTTAAGATATTTTGTCTTAAATGGTAATATTCCTGAATTAGATTTTATGTTAAAATTAGGGAATATTATAAAGAAGGAAAATCGTCAGGCCTTACAGAGTGATGAGTTCTACATTAAACTCCAAGAACAGGGAGGATAAGATATATGTCTAAGATACTTTCGCTTATTTTGGCTGCAGGCCAAGGAACAAGGATGAAATCAGATAAAATTAAGGTTTTACATCATGTCGGAGGCAAGCCGATGATTCAACATGTTGTTGACAGTATTACTGATTTCAGTTCAAATATTGTGTTTGTTATAGGTCACCAGAGTGAAGATGTATGTGATAGTCTAGGTAATAAGGAAATAGAATATGTAGTTCAGAAGGAGCAATTAGGAACAGGGCATGCCGTTATACAGGCTAGAGAGCAGATAGCAAAACATAATGGTCATGTATTGGTTCTATATGGAGATACTCCTTTATTAAGGGAAGAGACTTTACAGAGATTTGTTGGAATACATCAGAAGAAAAAAGCTGCCTGTACTGTTTTGACAGCACTGATGGATAATCCAACTGGTTATGGTCGTATTGTAAAAGATCAGCAAGGTAATATTACTAAGATTGTTGAAGAAAAAGATGCTTCTTTAGAAGAAAAATCTATTAAGGAAATAAATAGTGGAGTCTGTTGTTTTGATAGCAAACTACTTCTGCAAGCACTAGATAATTTAGATAATAATAATGCTCAAGGGGAATATTACTTAACAGATACAATAAGTTATTTAAGTGAGCAAGGTGAATCGGTTGTTCCTATGCTTATTAATGATAATAGTGAAATTATTGGAATAAATGATAGAATCAATTTAGCAAATGCAGAAAAAGTATTTAGAAATAGAATTAATATTAAGCATATGGAGAATGGTGTGACGTTAATAGACCCTGATACTACATATATTGATAGTCAAGTTGTAATTGGTCAGGATACTATTATTTACCCATTTACTTATCTTGAAGGTGATACAAAAGTAGGAGAACATTGTATCATAGCTCCTCATAGTAGAATAATTGATGGTGATTTAGGAGATTATGTTAATATAAAAGATCATTGTGTTATAATGGGGAGTAAAGTTGGTAATCAGACCAATATTGGACCTTATGCCTATATTAGACCAGGCTGTAATGTGATGGACAAGGCTAAAGTCGGAGATTTTGTCGAACTGAAAAAAGCAGAGATAGGAAGAGGTAGTAAAGTTCCGCATTTGAGCTATGTTGGTGATGCATCTATTGGAAAAGAGACTAATATTGGTGCTGGTACTATTTTCGCAAATTACGATGGAGAAGATAAACATAAAACTACTGTAGGTAATGAAGTATTTATTGGTAGTAATACAACTTTGATTGCTCCATTAAAGATTTGTGATAAAGCTAAAACTGGCGCAGGCTCTGTTGTTACCAGGGATATTAAAGAAGGAAATACTGTAGTTGGGGTTCCTGCCCGGGTATTTAAAAAGAACTAGGGGGTATAGCTTAGATTGATGTCTACATATAGCGATAAATTAAAAATATTTGCCGGGAATTGTCATCCGAAGTTGGCTGAAGAGATCTGTGATTATTTAGGTACAAGTCTGGTTAGTGCTGAAATAACAAGATTTGAAGATGGGGAAATTAGTGTGGCGATTGACGAAACTGTTAGGGGTGCAGACGTATTTGTTATACAGCCAACCAGTCCTTCTGTTAATGAAAACATTATGGAATTGTTGGTGATGATAGACGCCTTAAGAAGGGCTTCTGCCAGAAGAATTACTGCTGTTGTACCATATTATGGTTATGCCCGACAGGATAGAAAAGCTCAACCTCGTGATCCTATTACTGCTAAACTAGTAGCAAATTTAATAACTACGGCTGGAGCTAGGAGATTATTATCTATAGATATGCATGCCCCCCAGATACAGGGATTTTTTGATATTCCTGTTGACCATTTATATGCTGCACCAATAATGGTTGATTATTTTAGTGAAATGAATCTAGAGAATACTACAGCAGTTGCACCTGATGTAGGAGCAGTAAAGCGCGTTCGTTCTTTTGCTGAGTCATTGGAAATACCATTGGCTATTGTCGATAAGAGGCGTCCAAAAGCTAATGTGGCTGAGGTTAAAAATGTTATAGGTAATGTTGAAGGGCAAAATGTTATATTACTAGATGATATAATTGATACTGCTGGTACTATAGTTGAAGCTGTCCGAGTTTTAAAAGATAAAGGTGCAAAAGATGTTTACGTTTGTGCATCACACGGATTATTTTCAGGACCAGCTATAGATAGATTAAAATCCGCCCCGATAACAGAATTAGTAATTACAGATACAATCCCACAAAATGAGGATTTTGGTATGGATAATCTAAAAGTATTATCTGTTGCCCCTTTAGTCGGTGAAGCAATAGATCGTATATTTAAAGATTTATCTGTCAGTGTTTTGTTTTAAATAAGTGTAAGACTTGCTGAAATCAAATATGAATGGTATAATATTTGACAGACGATAGTAAAAAAGTGATTTAAACAATCCTTTCATCGAGAAAGTGATTTTTGTAAAAAAGACTTAAATGGAAATAATTAAAGGAGAGGGTTTTTTATGGAAAGATATAATTTAAAGGCAGAAGTTAGGGAGGCTACAGGGAAGGGCGTTGCTCGTAAACTACGTAGTAATGGATTAATCCCCGGTGTTATCTATGGTAAAAATCGCGGGTCACAACCTTTAACTATTAATCCTCAGGATTTAAAACATAAGCTCAGTGGGAATGCAATTTTTGATCTAGATATTGCTGGTGAGGGTAATGAAACTGCTATGGTTAAAGAGGTACAAAAGGACGTTATCGCAGGACAATTAAAACATATAGATTTTCTACATATATCTATGGATGAAAAAATTATTGTATCTGTTATAGTTAATCTTGTAGGGGATGCTCTAGGAGTAAAAGAAGGTGGAGTACTACAACAATTACTGAGAGAAATTGAAGTTGAGTGTTTACCTTTAGATATCCCGGAAGAGTTTGAAGTAGATATCAGTGATCTTGATATAGGTAGCTCTATTACTGTAAGTGATGTTGAAGTAGATGACGATATTGATATAATTACAGCATTAGAAGAAGTAATAGTTACTCTTGCTTTCCCAGCAGAAGAAGAGGAAGAAGAAGACGAAGAAGAAGAGGAAGAAGAATTCATGGAACCAGAAGTAATTGGCGAAGAAACAGACGAAGAAGAGGAAGAAATAGAGGAATAAATAGAGGAATAAATAATAATATTAAGCGTAGTCCTATCTGGATTACGCTTTCCATCTGGCATGGGGGAATTACTATGTTTTTAATAGTAGGTTTAGGTAATCCTGGACAAAAATATAAAAACACGAGACATAATGTTGGTTTTATGGCAGTGGATGTTTTAGCAAAAAAATTAAATATAACTTCAACAAGTAATAAATTCAAAGCGATTATAGGACAAGGACGTATAGGAAATGAGAAAGTATTATTAGCCCAACCACTTACCTTTATGAATAATAGTGGTGAATCTGTCAGATTAATTGTTGATTATTATAAAATACCACTAGAAAATATAGTAATCATTTATGATGACCTTGATTTACCAACGGTCAGTATAAGGATTAAGGAAAAGGGTAGTGCTGGTGGACATAATGGCTTGCGTTCTATCATAAAAATGCTAGGAACACAGGATATACCGCGTATCAGAATAGGTATTGATTCTCCTCAAGGAAGAATTTCTGTGATAGATTATGTATTAGGGCATTTTAATGAAGAAGAAAATAGGGTTATCGAAGAGTCATTAGGTGATATAAATTCTATTGTTGAAGAAATTATATCAAAGGGTTATCAGAGTGCTATGAATAGATTCAATTAGTTGTGAATAGAATATTACAATAATTAAAGGATATTTTATGCTAATTTTCTGAGAAAATATTTTCTTGTCTGTCAGTTTATTAGAATATTATATTAAAGGCCCGTGCTTTTAGTAGGGGTCGTTTTGGTATTTGCCCGATAGCTAACTGTCGCTAAGAACCCACTTTATTTTTCATAGATATAATATGGCAGTTAGGGTGGAGAATGAGAATAGGGAGACTATTATTATGGAATTTAATAAACTTCTACTGAATAACAAATTAACTAATAATATTTTGGCTAATCTTAGGGATGGTGGTGGTACTTCTATCACTGGTCTTGATGATTCTCGCCTTATATATTTTATAGGAAATATAGTTCAGAAAATAGATAATCATATACTATTTATTGCTTATGACAATTACCATTTGAAAAGCTATTATGAAGATTTAATTAGGTTAGTAGATGAAAATTATGTTATGGTCTATCCTGAGATAGAAATATTACCACATGAACAAATAGTAGCTGATATGCATGAATTGGGCGAGAGGCTATCAGTTTTAGAGCAAATTGTTTTTAAACAGGATTCTCCCAAAATTATCTTGATAACACTTGAGACATTGATGAGAAAAATGATGCCTGTGGCTAAGTTTCAAGAATTTTCCTTAAAAATAGAAATAGGTCAGGAAGTAGATCTTAAAGACATATCTACAAAACTAACAACTCTTGGTTATGAAAGAGTGAATATGGTTGAAGACCAGGGCCAATTTAGTATCAGGGGCGGTATTCTTGATATTTTTACAATATCGGCAGCAAGGCCTTATCGAGTAGAATTATTTGGTGATGAAATAGATTCTATAAGGGTCTTTGATTCAGTAACTCAAAGGTCAAAAACTGCTTTAAAAAGCATTGTGATTTCCCCTGCCAGAGAAATAATTCTCTTACCTGAGCAGATTCAAAGTGCAATACCCAAAATTAGGGATGATTTTAAAAATACTGTTACAAAATTGGAAGGTCTCGGTAATAAAGATGAGGCCATATATCTTAAGGAAAAAATGATAGAGTCTTTGGGGAAGCTTGAAGAGATTCATGAATTTCCAGGCTATGAACAGTTTTTGCCTTACTTTTTTCAAAGACTTGATACATTTATAGACTATCTTCCTGAAAATACTATTTTGTTTTATGATCAAACAGATAAAATATGGCATAAAATTAAAAAATATGAAAAAGAAATTGCAGAGACACAGGCTACTTTATTGGAGCAGGGTAGTATTATCCCTAGTTATAGTCTTAACTTCCAGACAGCTGATGGAATTCTTGAACAGACAAAGGGGCATAATTCAATCTACTTTTTTTCCAGGTTTAAAGAAACACCATTTGTAAACAAAATAGATAGTTTTAATATTGAAACTAGGGGAGTAGAGCCATTTCACGGCAAGGTGGAATTGTTAGCAGATAGATTAAAAGAACTTATAGATAATAATTATAGAATTGCTATAAAACTTAATTCAACAAGTAAAGCTCGACGTATTAGTGAATTTTTGCAAGAAAAAGGTCTTTCTGTTTACTTTAAAGAAGGTAATTATAGTAGGGGAGAAATAATAGTAAGTTCAGGGAGTCTTGCCGAAGGTTTTGTTTTTGAAGATATTAATTTGTTTGTCTTGACAGAAAAAGAGGTATTCGGTAAAAGACAGAAGAGAAAGCGACAGATTAAGGATTTAGAAGAAGGAGTTAAGATTTCTTCGATTCATGAATTAAGTTTAGGGGATTATGTTGTACATGAAAATCATGGTATTGGGAAATATCTTGGTGTTAAAACCATGGAAATTCGAGACCAACATCTTGACTATCTGGTTATTAAGTATGCTGGAGAAGATAAGTTGTATGTTCCTACTGAACAGGTTAATTTAGTGCAAAAATATATTGGTGCTGAT
>JBDNGI010000113.1:0-7981 GCA_041689345.1 Halanaerobiales bacterium | reverse complement strand
ATTCTAGTGTCAAAGACGTGGCTCCCTATTGTTACGGCAAAGGATATTGTTTTTTATAGGTCAAGACCTGTCGTATTCATCTCCCACCAAATCAGAAATAAGATTTGGAAGGAGTTTTCTACGACAATATTTAGATAAAATCACACCTAAAAGAAGGTTTAGATGCTCTATGTACTGGATGTGGTTATTGTTTGGGTTGTCCTCAGGATATTTATATTCCAGCATATATGATGGCATTAATGGTGCCAGAAATTGGGGACCACTAAAAAGTAGGGATGAAAGCCTAGCGAAGAATTGCGTTGACTGTGGTTTATGTGAAACCCAATGTACACAGCATTTACCAATCATTGAACGATTACAGGAATGTGCAGAAGTAGAAATTGCTAAATAAGAAGTGGTGATTTTAATAATGCCCTTTAGATAAAATTGAACTGCCCTCGGATAATGTTATACAAGATAGGATATACTAAATTTTGTAAAACAGAAAAAGGGGGCTTAAATAATGAATATGTCATTTCTCACTATATTGACTTTAATACAATTTTTCTTTTCTATTGTAATAGGTTTATATTTTTGGAATATGTTAAAAAATCAACAGGGAACTAAGAAGGCGGTTATCAAGGAATCGAATACTGAGTTAAGCAAATTAAGAGCTATGCGGAGAATATCTTTAACTGAACCTTTATCAGAAAAAACTAGACCAAATAGTTTTAAAGATATTGTAGGCCAAAAAGAAGGGATTGAGGCATTAAAGGCTGCTATTTGTGGACCTAATCCACAACATATAATAATATATGGACCACCTGGAATCGGGAAAACAGCTGCTGCCAGATTGGTTTTAGATAATGCTAAAAGATCACCTATATCTCCTTTTAAAAGGGAATCGAAGTTTATAGAGCTTGATGCAACAACAGCCCGTTTTGATGAAAGAAGTATTGCTGACCCTTTAATAGGATCAGTTCATGACCCAATATATCAAGGTGCTGGAGCTATGGGTGTTGCAGGAATACCTCAACCGAAACCGGGTGCTGTTACAAAAGCACATGGAGGTATTTTATTTATCGATGAAATTGGTGAATTGCATCCAATGCAGATGAATAAATTGCTTAAGGTTCTTGAGGATAGGAAAGTATTCTTTGATAGTGCTTATTATAGTGAAGAAGATAGAAATATCCCTCAGTATATACATGATATATTTAAAAATGGATTACCGGCAGATTTCAGATTGATAGGTGCTACAACTAGACAACCACATGAAATACCACCTGCTATTAGGTCTCGATGTTTGGAGATATACTTTAATGAATTATCAGCTGGACAACTACGGGAAATTAGTGAAAAAGCCGTTAAGAAGATTAACTTTAAAATTTCTAATGAAGCATTAGATTTGGTTATCGTCTATGCTACAAATGGCCGGGAAGTAGTAAATATGATTCAATTAGCCGGTGGAATAGCCTTAAGCGAAGGTAGAAGTGATATAATCCAGGATGATATTGAACGTGTGATTAATAGTGGTAGATATTCTCCTCGTCTTGATAAAAAAATACATGAATTCCCTCAAATAGGTGTTGTCAATGGATTGGCAGTACATGGTGCAAACACTGGGATTTTGCTTGAAATAGAGGCATCTGCTATAAAAGTAGCTAATAATAGTGGTGAAGTGAGGATTACAGGTGTGATTGAGGAGGAAGAAATGGGCGGTGGTGGTCATACATTAAGAAGAAGAAGTATGGCAAAAGAATCTGCTGAAAATGCTATTACAGTTTTACGACGTATGATGAATATAGATCCTTATAATTATGATATACATATAAATTTTCCAGGAGGGCTACCTATAGATGGACCTTCTGCTGGTATATCAATGGCAGTAGCAATATATTCTGCTTTAACCAGTAATCCGATTAATAATGTTATCGCAATGACTGGGGAAGTTTCAATAAGGGGTCTGATTAAACCGGTTGGGGGTGTACCAACCAAGGTAAATGCCGCTTTAAAAGCAGGTGCCAGGAAGGTATTAATACCAGAGGAAAATTATCAAAATATATTCAATAAAATCAGTGGTATTGAAATAATACCGATTAAAACACTAGAGGAAGCCATAGATAATTCAATGACAGTAAGAGAAGAAGAAAGATTGAAAGTTATTACTTCAGAAAGCTTGATGACAGTAACAACTTGATTATATTTTATTTAAAAATAACTAAAGGATTATTTAAGGGCCTCGCTCATTTACAGGGCGAGGTTATTTGTGTATTGAATTAAAAAATTAATTAATGGTTAAAGCAGGAATACTAAGTCTTTAAGAGAATTAAATTAATTGAGGTGAATAATTGATGGTACAGGAAAAAATAATAGAAGATAAAAATAATATAAGTGAATTGCCTTTATTGGCATCCCGGGGAGTAGTGGTATTTCCTCATATGGTTATACCTTTACTGGTCGGACGTGATAAATCAATAGAAGCCCTCGAGAGGGCTATGTTAGATGAAAAAGAGATAATTGTAACTGCCCAAAAAGATGAGGCAATCGAAGAACCACAAAAAGAAGATCTTTATATGGTAGGTACAATAACTGAGGTTAAACAGTTAGTTAAACTACCTAATGGTATGATAAAGGTTATTGTAGAGGGAATAAAAAGGGGACAAATACTGGATTTTATTGAAGAGGAAGAGTATTTTTCGGCGAATGTACAAGCATTTGATCCTGAAGTGGAAATTGTTTTAGAAATAAAGGCTTTAATGCGCTATGCTTTAGATGGTTTTCAGGAATATATTAAATATAATAGACATCTACCAGCTGAAACAATGTTAAGTGTCAATAATATTGAAGAGGCAGGTAGGCTAGCAGATATTATTGCATCACATCTTGAGTTGAAGTTTAAGGATGAGCAGATATTATTAGAGGCTTTAGATGTAAAAATTAGATATGAAGAATTAATAAAGATAATTAATAATGAAATTGAAATACTAAAAGTTGAGCAAGAAATCCAAAAGAAGGTAAAGAAACAAGTTGAAAAGACCCAGAAGGAATATTACCTTAGAGAACAAATGAAAGCTATAAAAGAAGAATTAGATGTTGATAATGATGATCCTGAAATAATGGAATACAGAAAAAAGATGGAAGAACTTGAACTCCCTGAAAAGGTAGAAAATCGTATTAATGACGAAGTAAAAAAACTATCTCGGACATCAAGTATGTCCCCAGAAGCAACGGTAATTAGAAACTATCTAGATTGTATTTTCGATTTACCTTGGGGAAAATATAATGGTGATATGATAGACATTAAAGAATCTGAAAAGGTCTTAAATGAGGATCATTATGGTCTGGAGGATGTAAAAGAGAGAATATTAGAGTACCTGGCTGTCAGGCAGCTTGCACCTAATAAAAAAGGCCCTATTTTATGTTTGATAGGTGCTCCAGGTGTCGGGAAGACATCTCTAGGTCGTTCAATTGCCAGAGCCTTAAAGCGAGAATTTGTCAGAATATCACTTGGTGGTGTGAGAGATGAAGCTGAAATCAGGGGTCATCGTAGGACATATATTGGTTCACGTCCTGGACGTATAATAAACGCTATGCGGGAAGCTGGTACTAAAAACCCTGTATTTTTGCTGGATGAGGTCGACAAGATGTCTGCTGATTTTAGAGGGGATCCATCTGCCGCACTGCTGGAGGTTCTGGATCCTGCTCAAAACTCTGATTTTACTGATCATTATTTAGAATTACCATTTGATCTTTCCCAGGTGTTATTTATTACTACTGCAAATGTGGCACACCCTATACCAGCACCATTAATGGATAGGATGGAAGTAATTGGAATACCAGGTTATACAGATAATGAAAAAGTACAAATAGCTGAACGGCATTTAATACCAAGAATTATTGAAGAACATGGTTTAGATGAAGATAGAATTAATATTTCTTCTAATGCTATTCATAAAGTGATTCGAGAATATACACGTGAAGCAGGTGTAAGGAATTTAGACAGAAAATTAGCTGCTGTAACTAGAAAGGTTAGTAAAGAGATTGTAGAGGGCCGAGAGCGTCAGGCCCGGATAAGTACACAAAATGTTGATAATTACTTGGGAGTACCTAGATTTAAGGATGAAAAATCTGAAAAGGAGAACCGGGTAGGTGTTGCAACGGGAATGGCCTATACCCAGGCTGGTGGTGATATACTTGATATTGAGGTAGCTGTCGTACCTGGTAAAGGTAAATTGCTGCTGACCGGATCACTTGGTGATGTCATGAAAGAATCTGCTCAGGCAGCATTAAGTTATGTTAGATCTAAGTGTCAAGAACTGGGATTGGAAAAAGATTTTAATGAAAAATACGACCTTCATATCCATGTACCACAGGGTGCTGTTCCTAAAGACGGGCCTTCAGCAGGTATTACTATTGCTTCAGCAATAGCATCTGCTTTAACTAATAGGTCTTTAAGAGGGGACTTTGCTATGACTGGTGAGATAACACTAAGGGGACGTGTATTGCCAGTAGGGGGTATAAAAACCAAAGTCCTTGCTGTTCGCCGTTCTGGTATTAAAAAAGTAATTCTGCCTGCTGAAAATAAGAAAAATTTCCAGGAAATAAATGAAAGACTAAGACGAGATATAGAAGTGAATTTTGTTGGACACATGGACCAAGTCTTGGAATTAATATTAATGGATGGTGAGAATAATGAAGGTTAAAGATCCAAGTTTTATAACAAGTGCTTTTGACATTCAGGGTTATCCACAACATAATCTGCTAGAGATAACTTTCTCTGGCAGGTCAAATGTGGGTAAGTCTTCAATGATTAATAAATTATTGAATCGCAGTAAGTTAGCTAGAACCAGTTCACAACCTGGTAGAACACAAAGTATTAATTTCTTTAATATTGACGATAAGTTTTCTTTAGTCGATTTACCAGGTTATGGTTTTGCTAAGGCACCAAAGAGGATAAAAGATAAATGGGCTGAGTTAATAGATGATTATCTCCATAACCGTCCGAACTTGGTCGGTATAGTCCAGATAGTGGATGCTAGACATCAACCTACCTCTGAGGATAAGATGATGGTAGATTGGTTACTTCAAACAGGTTTATCGACTCTGATTGTTGCAACTAAAGTTGATAAGGTTTCCAAGGGGCAGCGCTCAAAACAGGAAAAATTAATCAGGAATACTCTGGGAATAGGAGCGGATAATCCCTTTTGTTTTTTCTCTGCTAACACTGGTGAAGGTACAGGTGAGGTCACTCGTTTTATAATGAATGTTCTTAATAACTCCTGATATTTTTGTCTGAATTACGTCTTCTTTATCTTACGGTTTTATTAAACTCTTAGAATCTTTTCTAGAGGTCATTGCTGACTTCAATCATGTATTATAGAAGAGGGCAGAAGGACTAAGATTCGATTGTTAAGGTGGTATAGATGGAAAATAAAGCATATACTTTTTCGTTTGCTAGTATATATGACGATATAATGGGTGCAGTACCATATAATCTTTGGTATGATTACTTACATGAGCTAATGGATTATTATAAATTAAAGGCAAATAAAGTGCTTGATTTAGCATGTGGAACAGGGAATATGAGCATTTTATTTGCTGAAAATGATTATCAAGTAACCGGTATTGATATATCTAATCAAATGCTTGATGAAGCTAGAAGAAAAGTTGCTATGATAGAACCGGAAATAGAATTCATTAATTCCGATCTAAGGAGTTTTAATGTCAGGGGAAAATTTGATATGGCTTTTTGTCTCTTTGATAGCTTGAATTATATATTAAATATTAATGAATTAGAAAAGGTATTTGAGAATGTATATCAGACTTTAGATAAAGAAGGTTTTTTTATCTTTGATATGAATACTATCAGAAGATTGATGAGTATTAAAGCGGGTACAACAGTAATTAATGGTGATAAGTACTCTTGTGTTTGGGAGGATATTATAGATCATAAAAGAATGTTATGGCAGGTCAAATTGAAAATTTACCTTAAGGAATTAGCGGAATACCATGAGGAATTACACCAGGAGACTGGCTATAAAATTCAAGAGATAAAAGATTTATTAAGAAAAGTAGGCTTTGAATATGTTGATGTTTATAATTCATACACCTTTTCAAAAGCTGATGATAATGATAATCGGATATATTTTATAGCCTTTATGGATAAAGCTAATGTCAGGGAAAAGCCTGCTCTTCTGAAATCAGTTAAGAACGTTAAATGGGGATTCAAAAAATTATTTAGTGATACATAGTTCAAGAGATTCACCGGGTTCCAATTAGAATTAATATTACACCTACTGCTATAAGTATCAGATTTTTTATATTTATTTTGCTACTAATTCCAACTAGACCTATGAAAGTAACCAATATTAGAATTATAGGTCCCATCATTCCAAGGAATGCATTTATTCTAATAGCAGTATCAATACTTCTAAAGTAATACATTAAACATGCTGCTCCTAACTCTATCATGCTAGAAAGTAATCTTATAAAAATCATGGCATAAAGTAGGTTATTGATTTTAATCATATACTTTCCCCCTACAAATTAGTGGTATATTATTAAAATATATGATAAATTATGATAATATATGAAAAGCCTCTATTAGTTTTTACTAATAGAGGCTTTATTAAAATACTTACATCATTTTATCCGATAGCTAACTGCCGCTAACCCAGGGCCTGGTCTTTAGGTCATCCTTTAGGGAAACTAAGAACACACTTTATAATAGTGAAACTTACTTTTTAGAATAATTCTTGTAGATAATAGATTTACTTAGTAGGCTTCATAACTTTCTTTAGTTCCTCGTTCTTTCCTTTACGTCTACCCCAGAATAATTTCTTGAGGAATGGAATTAAGTAATAATCAACACTTAATGCCCTGCCAGCGCCAATGGTAGAGATTGAAGTAATTAGCCACCATGGTAATGTTGCATTTTGTGGATAAAAACCGGATAAGAAGAAGTTTATGGTCATAAATGTTGAACCAATAGCCCCTAAAGGTACCAGGATACCCAAGATAAGTGAAGTAGCTAAGGCTAACTCTCCAAGGGTTATCATCCATTGGAATATGAAGGCATTTGGAAAGATTACTGCTTTCATAAATTCGACATACAAAGCAACGGGGTTTGGCCCGATTGGTGAAGTAGAAGCACCAGCTACTAACTTATCACCACTTGCTAACCAACCATTGTGTACTTTTTCAAGACCAGACATTAGCCATTGGACACCAAGAAAAATACGTAAAAATGCTAACCAAAATGAATAACTTTTTTGGCTGAAGTGATCAAAAGTCTGTGTTACAAATCCCTTGCTAGAGCCTTGTTCTTTTATATAATCAAGTATATATTTACAACCATTCTTTAAGCCGCCAATACCGAATAGATAATGCATATTCACCATATGTTTCATATACATTGCTGGCCAGCCTTTGAGAGATAGTCCCATTACATCAGCCACAGCAAAATCACCACCTATTGAAACCATAATTCCATGGAATTTAGGTGCAATTTTTTCTTTCTCAGTACCCTTAATATCTGCAGTAATATTTACAGCAGCTGTATCACCTGTCGCTAATGCAGCTTCTACTAAAGCTGGTAATATTTTTTCGTCACTACCCCATGGAGTTGCAGAATTATCACCAATAGCATAAACTTCAGGGTGATCAATAGTCTGTAAATATTCATTGACTTTAATTCGGCCTGCTCTATCAGCACTTAATTCAAGACTAGCTGCTGTATCAGAAGCCCTTACTCCACAGTTCCAGATGATTGTTCTACTGGCAACCTCTTGACCATTTGCTAAAGCAAGACCATCTTCGCGAACTTCATCAACAAATGAACCAAGTTTTACTTCAACATCTTTTTTCTTAAGATAATCCATGGCCCTGTCTGCCAGTTTATTATCGATATTAGGTAGTATATGATCTAACCCTTCACATAAATAAAGTCTGGCATCCTGGCGAGGTATATCATATTGATAACAAAGATCATCTAACCATT
>JBDNGI010000112.1:0-2444 GCA_041689345.1 Halanaerobiales bacterium | reverse complement strand
TCATAAGACATTTCCGTCATACCACCAATCATGGAGTCCATCAAGATATAGAAGAAAATTGCGAAAGCAATAATAATGGCAGTAATTAAAGTACGGTTTCGATGTCGTACCAAATTTTTGAAGGCTAATTTACTCAGAAACATTATGATTCTCCCTCCTTTTATCCTCAGAGATCAACCCATCCTTTATCTCTAACATTCGATGAGCATAATCCATTACCTGAGGGTCATGTGTGGAAAAAATAAAGGTTGTTCCTAATTCTTTATTCATCTTGACCATAACTTCTAGAACCTCTTCACTTGTTTTAGAATCCAGGTTGGCCGACGGTTCATCAGCTAATACTAGTTTTGGCTCTTTTACCAGGGCTCTAGCTATTGCCACACGCTGTTTCTGACCACCGGATAATTCATTGGGCCTTCTATTCTCTAATCCATCAAGTCCTACATCGGCCAATATTTTCATTACCCTTTCCTTTAGCTCACTTTTACTATGTTTACCAACTAATCTGATGGCAAACTCTACATTTTCATAAGCTGTCAATACAGGTATCAAATTATAAGTTTGAAAGATAAATCCAATGTTATGTCTCCGTAATAAAGCTAATCCCTTTTTATCCAGATCTCCCAGTGCCTGATTATTAAAATCTATAGTACCACTTGTAGGTTTATCTAGACATCCGATCATATTCAACATAGTTGTCTTTCCTGAACCAGAAGGACCAAATACCGTAGTAAACTCACCTTTCTCTACAATTAAGTCAATTCCCCTTAAAGCCGGCACCTCTATCTTGCCTTGTTGATAAATTTTCTTAACACCTTTTAACTTCAGTAAAGCCATTTTTATTACCTCCCCATTTCTTAATTTAATAAAAATACTCTTTAATAAAATTTTCTCAAGGTTACTACTAAAACACCTAGAGTTTGATCTTTAGGACTTCATTAGTCCCTTTTCTTAATCCCATTCTCAATAAAGTATAGCATTTTATCAATTGTCTCCATTTCATTATCTAAGATATCCGGATTTATCTTACCATCTTTATAGATAATATCTACTAATGAAAAATTGAGACCATTCAATAATACTGAAACCAAGTCTATATCTATTTCAGGATCTAGTTCACCTTTTCTTAAGCCATATTCTAATAATTGACGATAGAAATTAGAACTTTTATCTGCCTGTTCACCCCAAATCTCCCGCTGCAAATCTTTATTATTAATAAATATATTTCCTATAGATAATAGTCGTGGATTATCCTTAGCAAACCTGATACTACTTAAATAAATTTCACGTAATAACTGAAAAAAATTATATTTATCTTTATTTGTCAGCATATCATGATTTATATATTCTAATTTCTTATTAACTGTCAGCTCAATAATATATTTAAAGAGATCTTTCTTATCTTCAAAATATTGATAGAAACTACCTTTAGCTATATCAGCACTATCAGCTATCGCTGTAATTCTGGCCTTATGATACAAACGTGCAGAAAATTCATTAATTGCCGCATCTATTACCCTATCTCTTTTATCCTCTGCTAGATTAAAAAAAGTTTCTTTAGGCATGAATTTACCTCCTGTTTTCATTTTAATTAATTATATAAAGATGTTTATATTGAATATGATATGTATTGAATATGAAGTCACATTCATATGAATTTATATTCACATTATATATTTATTATAATCCTATGTCAAGTTACTTTGTACTATGTAAAATATAAAGGGGCATATGCCTCTATTAGGACTATAATTTACTGGTTTTTGAAATTTTCTAGATAAAAAAAGAAACGACTGGGTTTACCAATCGCTTGTTATATAATCAATGTCAAGAGATATTATGAAAAGTAATTATTCTCTAAATACATAAGATAGATCTATCTCCAAATCACTAAATATATTAACAGATACCTTATCCCCTTCCATATATACAGCAGACTTCCCATATTCATTATCCTCATTAAGTAAATAGACTTCTAGTGTATTTTCATTATAATCAACCATCCAGTATTCTTTAACTCCTTGTCTTTCATATAGATCTCGCTTATCTTTTCTATCTCTAGCCCCTGAAGAAGGAGAAATGATTTCAATTATAAAATCTGGTGCTCCCTCACAACCCCTCTTCTTAAGCTTATCCTTATCACATATGATTAATATATCCGGTTGAACGACTGTTAAGGCATCTACACTCTTTTCATCTCCTTTTGTAAATATTACATCAAATGGAGCACCATAAACTTCACATTCTTTATCAAATAAATACATAGAGATTTGTCTGATTAATTCTATTGATATCTTTTGGTGTCTAGGAGAAGGGGCAGGTGTCATTATATAAACCTGACCATCAATCAATTCATATCTCCTATCATCAGTCCAACTCAAGTAATCACCATATGTATATAGATTATTATTGGCTGTTTCCTTTATAAAATTCTTGTCTTTTTT
>JBDNGI010000111.1:0-1802 GCA_041689345.1 Halanaerobiales bacterium | reverse complement strand
TAGGCAATGGCAAGGAAACGAATCATATAAGCTGCCATCAACATAAAAATACCTGTGCTAAAAAGTAAAACTCCCTCATTACCAGTAAACCATTGAATTAATTGGTCTAGCTCAAGAAAAAAGATTAAAACACCGACAGCAATAACTGCCCCTGGGATAGAGTACCCCATGATAGCAATCCTGGAATAATAATTTGTTAGGAAAGTTCTACTAATACGAGCAGTATTTACTATAATTATTGCAATAATAACAATTATAATTGATGTTACAATAGCTATACCTAAAGAATTAAAAATGTAATTCAAATAATTCGAATAAACCAGATTATCCAGGCTGAGTATACTCCAATATCCTAGAAGTAGAACAGGTATTATAAATCCAATGACAAGAATAGTTGAAAAATATATATTTATCATAAGAGAGCTGAATCCTCCTACCTTTATCCTACTCAGTGGTCTTACCTTGCTATTACTGTAACTATATCTTCTACCCCCCCGCATTAGTTTTTCCATTCCTAATAGAACAAAAACAAATAACATCAATATCGCCGATAATCTAACTGCTGAATTTAGGTCCCCTAAACCAAACCATGTCTTAAAAATAGCAGTACTAAAAGGTTGATATTCCGAAATGTTTTACAACACCATAGTCATTTAAAACTTCCAGTATTACCAGACTTACACCACCGATAACAGCACCCCGAGTAACAGGAAAAATGACATTAATAAAAATATCTAATGGACTCTTACCCATAGTTCTGGATACTTCTATTAGAGATGCAGATTGTTTTTCTAAAAAAGAACGAGTTATTAGATATACATATGGGTATAAGAATATCGTATATATTAAGATAGCGCCATTTAAATTCATTATATCTAAATACTGTGGATTGAGATAAATACCTAGACTATTTCGGAAAAAACTTTGTAATGGTCCAGTATAATTTAATAGTCCATCATAAGTATAAGCACCAATATAAGGTGGTATTGCTAGGGGGAGTATTAATATCCACTTAAAGAAGTTCCTGAAAGGGAAATCATATGCTGTAATCAACCAGGCCGAACTAAGTCCAATAATAATACTAAAAATACCAGTAAAAAATATCAATATAATTGAATTATATATATAACTCTGCAGTAAATATTCTTTTATATGTAACCAATTCTCGCTAGCACTGGAAAAAATACCTGTTAAGATAAATAAGCTAGGGATGATTATTAGTAAAATTAAAACAGAACTTATAATAAACCAGATATTAATATCTCTTTTAAATAACATTATAAACACACACCTTTATAGAATATTAACTTATAGTGGAACTAATTATATGTTTATAGAAGCAGCACAAAGGCTACTTCTATAAACAATGTATATCTAAAATGTGAGTATATGATAATCTACTAAGCTTTACATATTTAAAACAATATAGATAATGTTCAAAAGTTCTAATCTTTCTATACTAGACCTAATCTTTTATATTAATGATTACCGCCATCCTACCTGATTAAATATCTTAACAGCCTCATCATTATATTCACCTAGTAAAGTCAAGTTAATATTCTGCGGTTTGTAGTCACCCCAAGATTTAAGTAGTTCTGATGGCTCTACAGCAGGATTCACAGGATACTCGTAATTTGCTTCAGCAAAAAGTTCCTGTGCTACTTTGCCTGTTAAAAATTCCATTAATTTGATAGCATTTTCCTGGTTTTTAGCATGCTTAGTAAGCCCAATACCACTCACATTAATATGTGTACCTGTAGTCCTCTGATTTGGGAAGAAAACTGAAACTTGTTCAGCAACTT
>JBDNGI010000110.1:0-10716 GCA_041689345.1 Halanaerobiales bacterium | reverse complement strand
CGTATATTAATTAAAGGCTTTAGTGAGGGCTAAGTTTCAGTGGGAGACAACATTAAACTGTTCTAGTAAGGTTCTATATAAATAGGTAGTGCTGTTAGAGTGCAACCTTAAACTGTTCTAGTAAGGTTCTATATAAATAGGGAGTACTGTTCGAGTGCAACCTTAAACAGTTCTTGTATGATTTATTTAAATACGGAGTGCCTGTGGTGCAAAAAACTCCCGAGGGGCCTGGTCTTTAGGTCATCCTTTAGGGAAACTAAGAACACACTTTATTTGTTAGGATGAGATGGTATGTTGAATGAAGGCCTTGTAACTAAAATGTTATAAGGTCTTTTTCATATTTCACCCGATTTTTAAAATTAGTAATTTTGGTAATAATAGTTATAGGGGTGATAATATGTATGGTGTTATATTTAAAACAATAGTTATCTATTTTTTGATATTAATATTAGTAAGAATAATGGGTAAACGGGAAATAGGACAGTTATCTCCTTTTGATTTTGTTATAGCAATAATGATAGCTGAAATGGCTGTTATGCCTATTGAAAAAGATGAGGTGGATCTTATTCAAGGGGTAACCCCTATAATTTTATTAGTAATTTTAGAAATTATTATAGCCTATATTTCTCTAAAAAGCAATTTTTTGAGGGGGGTAATTAGCGGGCGTCCACAGATTTTGATAAAGAATGGTGAAATAGATTACAAAATTCTAAAGAAAACACGCTATAATATCAATGACTTGTTAATGCAATTAAGATTTAAGGATGTTTTTAATGTTGACGAGGTTGAGTTAGCGTTATTAGAACCTTCAGGGGAACTCAGTGTTGTTAAAAAAAACACTAGCCATTATGGTTTTCCTGTTATAATTGACAGCAAGGTTTCCAATAATCAGCAGATTACCGGTGTTAGTAGAGAATGGGTAGAGAAAGAACTTGAAAAAAAGGGTATTATCATTAATGAAATTGCATTGGCTACAGTTGATAAGAACAAAGAAATGAAAATATACTTTAAAACAAATTCCTAGTATTTGATTATAGACTTGATTTTAAGGTGTATCTATATGTTATAATGAGGTGTAAATGATTCTACTGCAATAGTGAAAAGTAACTTTTTTACAGTAATTAGTGGATGAAGAAATGGACAAGCGGATTTTATTCTTCATATTGAGTAAAATGCTGACTTAGTAATTTGTAAGATAGGATAATTATGTTATAATATACTTGCTTAAGCATTATTAGCCTCCTTATTGCATAAATTTAAAATGCAAGGAGGGGGATTCTAATGAATAAACTTAGGAGTCAGTTTATAGAAATCTTTGATTTATCGCCAGAAATAGCAATGGATCTGCCTTTGATTATGATGGTAGGTGATGGCAAAATATATATTGAGAATCATAAGGGTATAAGTCTATTTCAAGATAAGGAAATAAAAATAAAAATAAATAAGGGATTTATAATTTTTAAAGGAGAAGACCTAATAGTTGGTGAAATCAATAGTGAAAGTATTACTATCTCTGGTAAAATTCTGTCATTATCTTATGAAAACAGAATTTGGAGGGATAGGACTTGATTAGAAAACTATTGCGAATCTTTTTAGGGTATCTCAAAATTGAAATAAAGGGGAATGCCCTGGCAAGATTTATAAATCAGATTAATGATATGGGGATAATAATCTGGGATTTAGAGCGTATTAGCTATGATTATTATCAAGCTTCTATTTATATTAATGACTTTAATAAATTACGTTCATTATTGAGAAAAAGAAAATGTCAGGTAAGCATTATAGCTAAGAAAGGGTTTCCTTTTTTTCTAATGAAAGTCAGAAAGAGAAATTTTCTTTTAATTGGCTTGATTTTGTTTTTATTAATTTTTTATTTTGGCTCACTGTTTTTGTTATTTTTTGAAACTAATGGACTTGATAAAATTGATGAACAGGAGATACTAGATCTTTTAAGAGATCAAGGTATTAAAAGAGGTATCTTAAAAAGAGATATAGATCTTGCTTCATTAGAGGGTATTTTATTAGAGAAAGTACCTGGTATAACCTGGGTTAATATTAAATGGCGGGGTACTCAGCTGTTTATAGATATTGTTGAAAAAAGGATAGTAATCCCTCCAGAATATGGTGAGATTGTGGCTGCTAAAGATGGTGTGATTACAAAATTAATTGTCTTAAAAGGACAGGCGGCTGTCAGTGAAGGAGATACTGTTGTTAAGGATCAGGTGTTAATTGTTCCTAGTGATGATAAGGGAGAGGCCCGTGGTATTGTTAAGGCAAATGTTTGGTATGAGGCAGTTGGAGAAGCAAATTCATTTAATGAAAAAATATTAACTACAGGTAGAGTTAAAACATTTTGGGGACTTAAGATCGGTTCATTATTAGGCTGGCTTTCAGAAATTGATCCCCCTTATCAACAATATAAAAGAAAAAGAGAGACCAAAAGAATATATATATGGAGGAATTTTGCTCTCCCTATAGAATTAATTAAAGAGGAGCATATTGAAATAAATTTAATAAAAGAGAAAAGGAGTTCTCAGTTAACATTATTTTATGCAAAAGAAAAAGCCCTTACTAAGATATTAATTTCGTTAGCAGATGATGCTATAATAGAGGATGTTATTTATAAGGATCATATAGACAAGGATAAAAATCAGCTTACTATAAGATTATTAATGAAAGTTGATGAAAACATTGCATTAAAGGAGGATTCTAGTGACAGGAATTGAAAGAGAGATTATTATAGATGATTATCAAATAGTAAGAAACTTACTTGGCAATAAGGATGAGAATCTTAAAATAGTTGAGAAAGAGATCGATGTTAAGCTTATAGCCAGGGGTAATAAAATTAAAATAATTGGCAAAAAGGAAAAAGTCGATAAAGCTGAAGATATCATATCTAAGTTAATTAATATTTCAAGAAATGGAAAATCTCTTAATGAACAAGAAGTGAAGTATTCTGTTGAATTATTGAGTAAAGATCAATCAATTAACCTTAATGAAATTTATGATGAGGTATTACAGGTTAATTATCGTGGGAAAAAAATAAAGGTAAAGACAATGGGACAGAAACTTTATATTGAGGCAATTAAAAATACCGATATAGTCTTTTCGATAGGTCCTGCTGGAACTGGTAAGACATACCTTGCTATGGTAATGGCAGTTAAGGCATTGCTTAATAAAGAGGTTTACAGAATTGTACTTACAAGACCAGCAATAGAGGCGGGAGAGAAGTTAGGCTTTTTACCTGGCGATATGCAGGATAAGGTAGATCCCTATCTGAGACCTTTATATGATGCTTTATATGACATATTAGGGCCTGAGAAGGTAAGTCTGTTTCTGGAAAAGGAGATTATCGAGGTGGCACCACTAGCTTATATGCGAGGGCGTACTTTGGATAACTCTTTTGTGATTCTTGATGAGGCTCAAAATACAACACCTGAGCAGATGAAGATGTTTTTAACAAGAATAGGATTTAATTCAAAGGCCGTCATAACAGGAGATATCACTCAGGTGGATCTACCGAATAATAAAAAATCTGGTTTGAATATAGTTCAGTCAATCTTAAGCGGTATAGATGGTATTGATTTTGTGTATCTGACAAATCAAGATGTTGTAAGACATAAACTTGTTAAGGATATAATAAGGGCCTATGAAAAGTATGAAAGTAGGAGTTAGTTATGTTAAAAATGTTAAATAAGGTTAAGAAATGGTGGAATAGCATATTTAAAAAAGAAATTCCTGTAAGTCCTGAGAAAAGGCGGATTTTTTGGGGGATTACATTTTTAATTGCAGTTTCTCTAGTCTTAACTATAGATTTTATACCAAACAATATTAATCTTAATGTTGGACAAGTAAGCAAAATTGATATAGTAGCACCACGTACTATTACTTTTATTGATAAAGAGAAGACAGAAGAGAGAAGAGATATTGCTGAACAATCTGTACGTAGGGTATATGAAGAGGATATTAATGTTAATAATAGTATTAAAGAGCGAATAGGCAATTTGTTTTTTGATATAAAGACTATAAAAGATAAAATAAATAAAGCCACTGATGCTAAACAAAAACAGCAAAATCTTGTTGAAGATAATAATGATGACCAGCTAAGCAGTAAGGATAATCAACAAATTCAAACTGATAATCAATTTCAAAAGATACACACATATACTGAAAAATTGATACAAACTGTTAATCAAGAGTATCCAGAAATCAGTCTTGAAACAATAAATATTCTTAGTAAGGCGTCTGTTGAGATTATTGATCAATTAGAAATAGAAGCAGACAATATACTTGATAATATTTATGTGGATAGGTTTACTCCTGAAGATATACCAAAAGTACAGGATGAACTGGCTCAAGAGGCCATGACTCTCGATTTTAAACGGGAATATAGGTTGGCTTTAGCAAATATACTTGAATCTACAGTGAAGCCCAATATGATCTTTAATGAAGAGGCTACAAGGAAAAATCAGGAAGAAGCAAGGAAAGAAGTATCTCCAGTAACACATACTGTTAAAAGAGATGAAATGATTGTTCGTAGTGGAGATATAGTAACATCAGGAGATATTAAGGTATTAGAGGCATTAGGATTACAAAAACCCAGCGTGAATTATTTATCTATTTTCGGGGTTATTATTATAATAATTACACTGTTAAGCCTGGCAAGTATCTATTTATACAAATATGAGAAAGATATCTGGAATAATAATAGGAAGTTGCTCTTTTTAGAATTAATGGTATTAATTATTCTCATTCTTGCAAAGTTTATTGATATTATACCTACATCTGCCGTAAGTAATTTCTATCTACCATATCTGGTACCTATAGCAATAGCTTCAATATTAATTACAGTATTGATTGGAACTGAAGTAGCTGTTATAGCTACTATATTTATCAGTTTTTTGGTAGCACTGGTATTCACTACAGATTATAATGTGGCTATATTGGGTTTTGTTAGTGGATTAGTAGGTGTTTTTAGTGTATCAAAGCTAAGTCAGCGAAATGACATGGTCAAGGCTGGTTTTAATGTTAGTGCTGTACTTGTTTTTCTTGTTCTGGGTCTCAAGTTTATTAATCCAATAGGTAGTTGGTGGACAGTGCTTGGACATGTTTCCATGGCTATTGCCAATGGTGTAATTGTAGCTATACTTGCTAATGGATTATTACCTTATCTAGAAAACCTTTTTGGATTAACTTCATCGGTTAAATTGCTTGAGTTGTCCAATCCCAGCCAACCGTTATTAAGTAAAATGGTCTTTGAAGCGCCTGGCACCTATAATCACTGCCTGGTTGTAGCAAATCTTGCCGAAACTGCTGCTAATAACATCGGTGCAGATTCTCTGTTAGCAAGGGTTGGTTCTTATTATCATGATATTGGAAAAATGAAACGGTCATACTTCTTTATTGAAAATCACATGGGCAAAGAAAATCCCCATGATAAATTGACACCCAATCTTAGTGCCTTAATTATTAAATCACATGTTAAAGACGGTGTCGAACTAGCTAAAGAATATAAGCTTCCTACACTAATTATTGATATTATAAAACAACACCATGGTACAAATTTAATATCATTTTTTTACCAGGAGGCCCTTAAAGCTAGCAAACATGATAGTGTAGAAGAAAGTGATTTTCGTTATGAAGGTCCAAAACCACAGACAAAAGAAGCAGCAATTATATTGCTTGCTGATATAACTGAGGCTGCTGTTAGGTCCAAAAATTTTACTAAGGTTAATCACAATAGAATTGAAGGACTTGCTCGGGAATTGATTAAAAATAAATTAATAGAAGGTCAATTAGATGAATCTGATTTAACTTTAAGGGATCTGGACATTATTGCAGAGAGTTTTGTTAAAGTGTTGACTGGAATTTATCATCAAAGAATAGAGTACCCGGAAAACATATTAAAAGAGATGAAAAGAGCTGATAAAAGTGATAAAGATCGCAGTAAATAACCAACAAAATCTAATTCAGATAGATGATAAAATTACTAGTATGTTGCAAACTATTGCGGGAAAAACTGCTCAAATTGAGGGATATAGTCAAGGAGAAATTAGTTTTGCATTTGTTGATAATCTGCAGATAGAGGATTTAAATCGTAAGTACCGTCAAATAGATAGCCCAACAGATGTTTTGTCTTTTAGTATGGATGATGAAATTTGGGGAGATATTATCATATCTACCCAAAGGGCACAAAGTCAAGCAGAGGAATATGGCCACTCCATAGAGCGGGAACTGGGTTATCTAGTAGTACATGGTATTTTGCATCTACTTGGTTATGATCATAAAAGCTCGGGAGAAAAAATGGAGATGCGGCGTAAAGAAGAAAGGGTTTTGAGTGAATTACAATTGTCAAGGGAGTAAATACAGGGGGAGAAGACTTTGAAATTTGATGGACTTTCAGATAGTTTTAATTATGCTGTAGAGGGATTTGTTCATACTTTAAGGACACAACGTAATATGAAAATCCATTTTTCTATAGCATTCTTTGTATTACTGGCTAGTTTGTTTTTAGATATCAGTAAAGTCGAATTATTAATGATATTCTTCTCTATAACCCTGGTTATTGCTATGGAATTAATAAATACCGCTGTGGAGGTAATAATCGATATGATTACACCAGAGTATCGTTTGCGAGCGAAGATTGCCAAGAATATTTCTGCTGCAGCAGTACTTATGGCTGCAATAAATGCTCTTATTATAGCCTATTTAATATTTTTTGAAAATATCAGGTATTTTAGTTTATCAATCATTAGCCAGATAAAAAAAGACCCCACACATTTAATATTTATAGTTATTGTATTATTGTTTATTGTTATTATTACACTAAAGGCAGTTGGAGGTCGCGGGACACCACTTGAGGGTGGGATGCTCAGTGGACACAGTGCATTAGCTTTCTCTATTGCAACATTAATAGTTTTTTTTACAAAAGATATATTGATTATAACACTTGTAATTATGTTGGTTTTCCTTGTTGTACAGAGCCGATTGCAGAGTAAAACCCACAATATATTGGAAATAATAGCAGGGGCATTGATTGGTATTTTGTTTACTTTATTTATTATCTATATTATATGAGGTGTTTAAATGTTAATTAGTTCTGTTATATTTTTTGTGTTGGTAGCTTTATCAGGTTTTTTTTCTGGTTCTGAAACTGCATTAATGTCTGTTAATAAAATAAGAATACGAGAGTTGGCTAATGAGGGAGATAGAAAGGCTGAGATAGTAGATAGGTTATTGGCTGATCATACTCGTTTATTGGCTACAATATTAATTGGTAATAACCTTGTTAATATTGCTGCTTCTGCTATTGCTACATCACTGGCCATAGAAATCTTTGGTAGTTCAGGTGTAGGTATAGCAACAGGTATAGTGACTTTAATTATTCTTATTTTTGGAGAAATAACACCTAAATCAATAGGTAATAGACGTGCAGTAAAGTATTCTAAATTAGTGGCCCCGATCTTGTTCTGGATGGAACGTTTGTTATCTCCTTTAATTACTTTGTTTGTTATGGTAATACGATTATTTGTTGGTGAAGGCAATCTATTATCTACATCCTTCTTAAGTGAAGAAGAAATCAGGAGATTTGTAAATGTAAGTGAAGAGGAAGGTGTCATAAAAAGAACGGAACGGAAAATGATAAATAGTATCTTTGAATTTGATGATACGACTGTTAAAGAAGTAATGGTTCCTCGGATAGATGTGGTTGGGGTGGAAGAAAAAGCAAATATCCGCCAGTTGGTAAAATTGGCTGTGGATAGAGGGCATTCTAGAATTCCAGTATTTCAGGAAAGCATTGATAGAGTTACCGGAATTATCTATGTTAAAGATTTATTGCAATTATTAATTGATAATAAAGATGAAGATATAATTGTTAAAGAGTATAAGAGACCTGCTTATTTTATACCAGAAAGCAAGAAAATTAATGAATTATTGACTGAGATGAGAAAACGAAAAGTTCATATTTCTATAGTTCTTGATGAATATGGTGGAACGGCAGGTTTAATTACCATTGAAGATTTACTTGAGGAGATTGTTGGCGATATTCAAGATGAGTATGATTTAGAGCCAAAGCTAATAGAATACTTAAATGAACATGAGTTGTTATTAGATGCTAGAATTAATATAGATGAATTAAATGAAATTTTACCAGAACCTATATTGGATGCAGAGAATTACGAGACTATTAGTGGATTTATTTTATATCAACTGGGTTACCTTCCAAAAGAAGGAGAGAAACTGGAAATTGATAATTTTATAATTCAAGTTGATAAGATTCTAGAAAATCGCTTAGATAAAATTAAAATTATAAGTACACAGCCAATTAAACCTATAGATATAAAAGATTGAGCGGGATATTTCCTACTGTATGGATAGGAGGGAAAGTGATATGAAAAAGAAGATAGGGAGTATTATTTTCAACTGTATTTTAGTCTTGGTTCTTATAGCTAATGTTATCTTATTGACACGTGTTTTAGGTTTTATATACTTTCCAGGGGAAGTCACCCCACTGGGTAAATCTATACAAGCGGCTCAGTCAGTAATAACTTATAGTGAAGAACTCGCTGCAAGTTATGATGTTAATAAAGAAAAGTCTGTAATAGATCTTCTGGCTAAATTCAAATATGAAATTGAAAAAGCTGAAAGTGCTGAGGAAGTGGCTAGTCTTATGTTAGATTATGGACGCCAGACACAGGATGTAATTTATCGTGTTGTTCAGGGTAAGCGGATTAATACTATATTTAATATTATTAATAGTCAGGAACTACCAGAGACAGGTAAGATTACAATCTCAAAAGTTGGGGATGAGATGAAGATACTTGATCCCTCACATATTTTAAATGATGAAACTAAAATGAAGATTCAGGATGTATTTTTTAATCAAACCTTAGAGATAGAAATTGTCGGTGGAAGGGCTAGTTTAGTACCAACAGGAGATATTTTTAATCAGGTAGATTATCTTCAGACAAAAACAGCATCACTTGAAAGACAGTTAAAAGCAATTAGTCAAAGAGCAGGATATGAGACATTGTCTGGTAATGGTATTAACATTAATGTTTATGATAATACTGGAAATACAGAAAATACAGGAATAGTACATGATCAGGATATACGTAATATCATTAATGAACTAAAGATAGCTGGTGCAACTGGTATTGAAGTTGGTGGACAGCGTTTAAGAGTAGATACAGCTATACGTTGTGTAGGACCAACTATATTGGTCAACAATAAACCGATTACTGTTAATCCTATTGTAATTAAGGCAACAGGTAATCCAGAAGTATTATCTAGTAGTCTTGATATCATAAAAAAACAGTTGGTAAATTTTGGTATTAATATTGAGATAAAGACAGATGATGATATCTGGCTTAATGGTCAAAGTAATTATGAAAGGTGATATCTATGAAAAAAACATATCTTATGGCTTTATCTTTATTATTAGTTGTAGTATTATTGGTAGGATGTAATCCTGACCAAAGTAGTAACAATAACGAATCGCAAACTATTACTGAGGAAACCAGTATAACAGATAATGATTTAGAACCTGGAGATTTTGAACAGGAGATGGTGTTAGACTATTTGGATGAATTACCGGGATTACCGGGTTTGTATAATGATATTTACGAGAATAATCCTGAGGATTCTCTAAACCTTGATAATGATGAAAATGCAATGATGGTTAATAGTAAAGTAAACAATTTTTATTATTCACCTTTTACAGGACAAGCAGTAAGTGAACAATTGCGGCGTAAGGTATTGATGGTCATTATTGAAAATTCACCAGCCGCACGACCCCAGTCGGGTCTGGAAGAGGCCTCTATTGTCTATGAAGTCCTGGTTGAAGGTGGTATTACAAGATTTTTAGCACTTTACTGGGATAATATACCTGAAAAGATAGGACCGATCAGAAGTGCTAGACCTTATTTAATAGATATTGCTAAAGAATATAATGCCTTACTTCTTCATGCCGGTGCTAGTCCTGAAGGATTTGCTATGTTAGCAGAAGGGGATCTTGAACACCTTGATCAAATTTATAGAAGTAGGTATTATTGGCGTAGTAGTGATAGAAGAGCACCGCATAATTTATATACAGGGAAGAATAAGATAGAGGACTACCTTGATAAACTAATTGGCCAGGAATATCAGCAGAGATTTTCCTTTAGACAAGTTAGCTTTATTAAACCACAGGATCAGCTTGCTGATCTAATCAGTATTCCATACTGGGGAGGGTATACCGTAATATATAGATATAATAGTCAGGAAAATCAGTACTATCGATATAATGGTTCTATGGAAACCCCTCATTTATTGGATAATAATAAACAGATTACTGCTAATAATATAATTGTGCAGTATGTCCGAACAAGGCAAATAGATAATGTTGGACGTCTAAGTATAGATTTAAATAACAGGGGTAGTTCTCTTATTTTTAGTGATGGTGTAGTTATAGAAGGATTCTGGGAAAAAGATTTAAATGGACTTACTAAATTCTACAATAACCATGGTGAAAGTATTAATTTGAATTCGGGGCAGACTTGGATAGAGCTTGTACCCAATACCATTGAAGTTGATTTTACAGATTCTAGTATATTAGATAAAGACGACGATTTAAATAATACAGATGAAACTAATATTAATGATGATAGTAAAGATGAATAATTATAAACCTGATAATTGTTAAATATAAGGACTAAGGAGTTAAAATAATGGATG
>JBDNGI010000109.1:0-20327 GCA_041689345.1 Halanaerobiales bacterium | reverse complement strand
TTTTCAAGGATCATTTTTTTGACGGTTTCACCCTCATTGGGCTTCAGAATATATTGTTATTTTCACTGGTGTGATTGAAACTATATTTAAAGAAGTTTATTATTTATATTATTTTGTGACCGCGAAATATATCATATCATTTTCAGCGCCATTTGTCAAAAATTTTTTTCTTTATTTTTACTTAAAGAAAAATTGTTCTTTTAGCTAACAACACTTTACAAATCAACGTTTTTGCGTATTTTTTTATTAGTGTTATTTAGCAGCGACATTTAATATCATATCATCTCTGTCGAATACTGTCAAGTGTTTTTTTGAAAACTTTTATATTATCTATAGTAGTTTTATTATATTTCATAAAAAGTCTTCTATTATCATTTTTCCAGAGCCGCTTCTTTTTACGACGACAGGTGTTATCTTAACATTTGTAGTATTTCATGTCAAGAATTTTTAATACCTTAATATATTAACTACTAAAAATTTCTTTATTACTATAGAAAGGTATCTCTGCTGTTCCAAAGCAATAATATTATTAGCTGACATTTGTCATTTTAACAAACATAAGTTATATTGTCAAGATTAAATTCTATCTTTTAATTACATTCTTTTTCAAATTTATATATACACCTAAACATAACTCTCAGTAATTAATAGAAAAGGGCTGTAAATACAGTATATATAATCCCAATAGTTTAATACTTATGTTATTGAATAAATTCTTATAATATTTTAAAAAGTTATTTGATAGTTTTTAAGTGCTTTTATCCAACTCTCATTCGAGCTGTTTCTTAGGATCTACAACCTACCCAATTTAAAGTTGGTTTTTGTATAATTTTATCACTATCAACTGCATAATATAAAAATTTATGAAGACATATGTTGTAAATATTTAAGGTTTACTCAAAGGCAACTACTATGAAGCTTTTTATATAAGCTTACTTCTTCTCTTTAATCTCCTTTAAAGCCTCTCTTTTACTAATAAACCAATTTCTATGTAAATCTTCATCCATCATATTTTGAAATAAATCTTCTACTAGTTCTTTTCTCATTCTATTATTAGTATCAACTTTCCTTAAAAATCCTGCATAATCATCAAAAGCCAGTGTTTCAAGATTATAATTTAATAAAAACATATTTACTGTTCCAAAAAAAACTGTAAACTCAGATAAGTATCCACTTATTTGGGATAAAGAACTACCTAACTTTGTAGGAAATTCATTAAACAAATTAATATGTTTTTTTATCCTGTTAGCATGTATAATTTCTTTATCAATAAGATGTAGTAACATATGTGATATATATTCATCTTCACTTCTTTCAGCTTGAGTAAGATAAAAATCAACCTGAGCTAATTCTAAAGTATAAAACCATTGTAAATATAATAAAATTTTTTCATCAGTCATAATCTAAACCTTTCTATATATAATCAAATCATTTTCATAACTAATTACTCTATTTTTCTTGCCTTTTGCGATTGAAAGTTGTAGTAAGTACCAGAATTTCTTCCTCTTTATATTATTTACAAAATATATAAACTTATCCAGATGAAATATAGGAATAAATTTATCCAAGAGGATTAAACTATATATAATAAATAAAGCTATTTACTGGAGTTGATATATAATGGGTCATGATCGTTATGATGTAATAATTGTAGGTGCAGGTCCAGCTGGTTCTTCTGCTGCTAAACTATGCGCAGAAAACAATCTCTCAGTTGCATTGATTGAGCGGGGTCAGTTTCCTGGTATTGTGAAAATAAACCATGTACTTATTACTGCCCATCCCGTGTATATTCCTGGTCTGGCCAGGAACAAGAAATTAAAGTAGCCTATGAAAGATGCATAGAGTGTGGGGCCTGCCCCTGGGGTTGCCCATATGACGATATAAAATGGGAGTATCCCCCTGGAGGCTATGGTGTACGTTATATGGTATGAGGAATTCTGGAACTCACTGCTACTAAGTTTCTTACAAGGAAAATTCTAGTAGCAGTTAGTCATAAGGGTAAAGATGACCAAATAAAAAGCGCATAAATACATACTTGTTATTTTATACCTTGGCACAGCGAAAGGAATGATTTTTAGAATGGTAGATTTTCTTTATGAAACATTAGATTATATTATACATAATATTTATTCTATTTATTTGGTTATGATACTTGTTGCCTCTGGTATCTTATCATTCTTCTTTGATACAGAACACAATTATCTCTTTGGACATTATAAAGATTATATAATTTCTTTTTTCTTTGGTCTATTAAATATAGGGATCGCACTCCTATTAATAGTAATTAAAATAATACACAGTCGTCTTCTCTTTTAACATTAGTAAAAATCTAGATATTTGAAGTTCACTCTAAACTTACTACAGAAGCATTAACCATCAAATGTTTATCGTTTATTTCTATTTTAAAAGGAGGTATATTATCAAGACCATTAATTACAATTGTTTTTGTAGAATCTATAACTATTGTCTCTCCTTCTTTTTCTAAATAATTTTCTAATATAGATCTAAACAACTCTAATCTCATTTCAATAAGATTTTCCTCTGTTCCCGTAAAAGAACTAACCCTCATTATTTCTTCTTTTATTTTTAAAATATCTGAATTAGCAATTCCATCTTTTTCTCTGATAATTTTTAAATATATATTACCTGAACTATCAAGACCATTATAAATAATTTTCCAGAATCCTACAGCATAAGTATTATATCGATAGTCAGAAATGATAATATTATTATTAAATTTTACAGTGTATCCCCATAATATTTCACAACCGATAGGCACAGCTATATTTAATAAATTTTCTGATATAAATTCTTTTTCACTTTTCTGCCATAGTACAATTTTGTCTTTATTCTCTATCCAAGTCCATCCATCTACATCCCAATGTGCAGCTTTACCTACATCGATAATTAAAATTAGTAAAATCACTGTAATAAGTATAATATTATATATTTTACTTTTCATTTATATCCTTCCTTCTATTACTGTATTAAATTAGTCATACCAATTCTTCGTATTTTGGTCCTGACAGTTATATCAAGTTTTGTTGTTCTAAATTTTTCTCGCCAATTATCTATTTTATCCCACTCTTTAGGCATATAAGCCCTGACCATCTCTCCAAAGCCAAATATATCACTATTATATTTTTTTTGTATTTTATAAAATAAAACCTCCAATTCCCTTTTTACCTCATTACTAACCCTTTGTTCTAATTCATTAAATAAAATTTGATTGGAGTAGTCAGTAGGGGTTTCTTGAGAAATTGCCCTACCCTCAAAATCTAAATCTACCTTAAATAAAAAATTATCGTCTTCAGTTAGCATTGGTCTCAGATTACTCTGAATACCTGAAAAGAAAATTGTAACACGACCCAACTCATCTTTAACATCCCTAACCACTTCGAATCCACCCTGCTTTTTTTCAGCTAATTGAATAAAACTCCAACCCTCTTCTATATTCATTTTTCCTACCATTCTTTCTCCCTTAAAAACAGCCAATCCACTAAACTTTATTTTATTTTCAAAACTATTAATCATTATAGCAACAGGGTCTATTCCCTTATCTACCAGTCTTATAACAAATTCAATAAACGGAATATCTGGCATGTTCCCTTTCTTAACTGCTGTTTCAACCATATTCATCAAATAAACCCCCTGAATAATTGCTGTTTTTGGATATGTATTTAAAACATCTTCAGCTTTATCTTCAGAAATCATAATATAACTTAATCTTCTAAAGTCTGGATTATTCCTAAAATAATTTAAGTATCTTAGAATTCCCTCTTTGGCTACATCTTCACTAAAAATAATTGCCCTGACATGTCCAAGAAATATTTCATACTGCAGTTTTTCATTTAATTGCATAATGGCCATACTAATATTCAGACCAACAGCTGATACATTCCAAACACTTTCTTCACCCATTGCAGGGGGTTGACCTGCTCCACCACCAAGTTTTTGAGGTATAGCGATTTGCGCAGTTAATTTTATTAATTCAGAATGTTCGTAATTACTTCCTTCAGGTGTTTCAGCAAAATCTATACCAATGGCTATAATAATTGACCTTTGATCTATATCTTTTAAATCCCAACATCCTGTTGTTATAAAAGATATTAAACAAATAATTAATAATAATTTAAAACATTTTATGTAATTCAACTACGCTCATCCCCTTTTTTATCCCAAATTACTGAAATAAGATAATATAAAACAGGAATAGAACAGACTAATAGTCCTCCAACTTTACTTATAATATCCATCATATCAAAAACTTTATAAATACTTCCTGGTAACATAGCGAAGAAAAACACCAATGGTAATAGAGGAAAAATTAGTGTCTTATGTTCTTCAATCTGAAGTACCTGACTAAAACCAAGTATAGATACATATAATAAATTTCCTGAAGTAGTAAATATAGCAACTACCCAGAAAGATATGAACACTACTTCCAGCCTTTCTAATATTAGCCCTGGAAATGGAGTAACTTTTATTAATTCCAGAGTAGGCCAGGTTAAGTTTTGTAATTCCTCTACACCAAAAATTCCTACTGCTAATAATACTATAGTCATATATACAACTAGCGGGGATAATAAACCTTTAATACTATAGTTATAAGTTAATTTTTGAGTAGTAATAGATGGTATTAGCATAACAATTATTTCAAAACCTAAAAATGAAAAAAAACTGCCGATTCCCGCAGTAAGTAATGGTAAAAACCCTTGACCCCCTGTTAAGGGCAGCAACCTGATAGGATTAACCTCACTTATAGATAAAAAAATGCCAAATAATATAGGTATAATAATAAATATAAAATATAATTCATTAACCCTACCAATAACCTGTAAGTCATGTCTAATGAAATAGACCACTACCAACAACATAGCTATAATAATTACCTCTATTGGAGTATTAATCATTACTGAAGATACTAACATGGAAGAGAATACCCGAATAACTAAAGATGATAATACTAACCAATAACTACAAAATAAAAAACCAACTGATTTACCAATCCATTTATTTGTTATATGTGTACCATATTCCATCAATGTCTCTTCTGGAAAACGTAGACCTAATCTAATTATTATCAACATAAAAACAAGTGATAAAAAACCACCAATAAGGACAGCTATCCAGGCACCTGTTCCAGCAATGGCAGTTAACGTTCTAGGCAGTACAAGATTCCCTGCTCCTATTAAGGTATTTGCAATAATTCCTGCAAATTGCCGTTCTGTTAATTTACCGTGTTCTTTCATTCCCGTCATCATCCCCTTTGCTGCTGAACCGCTGCTTATTCTTAGTTCTCATATACTGTGGTCTTGTTACCATACTCCATAATGGAGCACGTAATAAGGCGTCTTTAAGGTCATTAATACGAGAGGGAGCCATTGGTGTCATATATGGAATACCAAAAGACTTTAAACTTACTAGGTGAACTGATAGTGCAATTAATCCTAAGACCAGGCCGTAAAGACCAAAAATTGTTGATAAAATCATTAAAGGAAATTTTACTAACCTTAAAGCGATAGCAGCACTATAATCAGGAATTGCAAATGATGCAATTGTTGTAGTAGCCACTATAATAACCATAAAAGGACTGACAACGCTAGCGCTAACTGCTGCTTCACCTATGATCAAAGCACCAACTATACCTATAGTAGGACCTATAGGATTAGGGAGTCGTATACTGGCCTCTCTTAACAATTCCATTAAACCAGTCATCATAAATGCCTCCATATATGAAGGAAAGGGAACAGCTGCTCTCCCACCAGCAAAGGCTAAAGCAAGTTGAGTAGGTATCATTTCCGGATGAAAGGCAATCACTGAAATGTAAAGTGATGGTAGAATCAAAGCTATCACTATTGCTACAAATCTTAAAACACGTAAAAAAGAACCAATTATAAATCTATCATAATAGTCCTCAGGAGATTGTAAAAAAACTGAAAAAGTAACTGGAGCAACTAAAACAAACGGAGTCCCATCTGTTACTATAGCTATTCTTCCCTCCAACATATTAGCAACTACTCTATCTGGCCTTTCCGTCGATAGTATCTGTGGAAAAGGAGAAATGTGATTATCTTCAATCAATTGTTCAATAAATCCTGACTCCAATACATTATCTATATCTATATTGTTAATTCTTTCCTTTACCTCTTCTACTAAATGTTTATTAGTTAAACCTTCAATATAACAGATTGCAACATCTGTTTTAGAATATTTACCAACATTCATACTTTTGATCCTTAATGCTGGATGTTTAAGCCTTCTTCTAATTAAGGCTGTATTTATTCTTAATGTCTCTACAAAACCATCGCGGGGTCCCCTGATAATAGACTCTGTTTGAGGTTCTGATATTTCCCTGGTTTTCCATCCTTTACTATTTAAGATAAATACCTGTTGATAACCATCTATCATTAAAATACTATCACCATTTAAGGGTCCCTGAACAGCTTCTTCAAGATTATCAACTACCTCAAGTTCATTAATTGTCATAGTGTTTTCTTTAATAAAATTAACAATATCATTAACAGCTAGTACTTTAGTATCTTCTGCAGAAAACTCCTCAATCAATAATGGTTTTAAAATACTCTCATTAATAACCTGTTTATCAATAAGTCCATCTATAAAAATTAATGCTGCTTTTATCCCTAATTTATTTCCTAAAGTAAACTTCCTGATTACTACATCATCACTTAATCCTATTATATCTTCTATTAATTGAAGGTTTTCTTTAAGTTTTTTGCTCAACTTTTTTTCTTGTGCCTTCTCACCTGGATTATCTGTTCCACTGTTAATAATCTCTTTTATTCTATTTCTTATATTCTTTTTTTTCATCTACTTAACACCTCAATAACAGAGTATGTATCAAATCTTCAGTCTTATTATTACTAAAATAGTGATAATTTATCCTTAATTTAAAATATATCTTTTAAAGTAAGCTTACTTTAATGTTTAAGTATCTTCATAATTAAATATACACAGACAAAGACATCTCTACAGCTTCCCTTACAGTTTATTGTAAAAGATCCTTGTTATCTAAAATACTTACTTAAAAAAAATAATCCCTTCTATTTAATTAAATTAAGAATATTACTTTAAAGTTCTTTAAATAATAAGGTTATTGGGAGGAATAAATTAAATGAAAACAATAAAACATAACATTAATTTCATTTTCTTAATAATATTATTGATATCTCTGTTAACAGCCTGTCAATCAGAGAAAAAGGTTAGTCAAGTTCCACCTAAAAAAACAATAGGTGTAAGTATGGCCAGTATGAAAGAAGATGTATTTCCTATAATGAAGGAAGCAATGTTTGATATAAAAGATAAAGATAATGTGAAAGTCATTTGGTTAAATGCAAGTGATGAGGCAGAAAAACAAAAAAAGGATCTAGAATATTTATTAAAACAGAAAGTTGATATTATTATTATTAACCCAGTAAAGTCTATAGAATCATCAGAATTAGTAGATAAAATTATTAAAGCTGGTCTTCCTGTTATTGCTTTAGATAGGATTGTTGATGGTGTACAATTAGCAGGATATATCACTGCAGATAGTTTTCGGGTCGGTGAAGAACAGGCAAAATATTTATCAGATCAAATCGATCATCAGGGAAAAATAATGATATTAAAAGGTGATAAAGAAAATAATGTAGCATATGAAATAACAGCAGGTAATAAAGAAATTTTAAAAGGAAATCCAAAGATTAATATTGTAGTTGAAAAGTGGCATAAAGCCTGGGATCCAGAATTAGCAGAACAAACAGTAAGAAATGCCTTAGAAGAACACCCTGATTTAAAAGGAATATTGGCCAATAATAGTAACATGGCTATGGCAGCTGTAAAAGTATTAAAAGAAAAAAATATGACAGATAAGGTAGTAACTGTAGGTGCAGATGCCAGTAAAGATGCTTGTATCTCAATTGCCAAAGGGGAGCATAATGCAGATGTGGATAAAATGCCTTATATACTGGGATTAGCAGCTTTTAAAGCAGCTATTATGGTTGTACGTGGAGAAACCTGGTATTATGATCAACATATTAAAAGTGGGGATTATAGCATCCCCGTTAAAATGACCCCAGTAATGTTAATAGATAAATATAATTTAATAGCTATGAAGGATAGGTGGAAGGAGTTGGATAAATACATTGAAAAGATGGAATAATATTAATTTAATTAATATATTTATCCTAACAGTGTTGCTACTAAGACCCTATATTATTCCGCTAAGTCAAGACTATCTATCTGCGATATGTTGAGGACACATAGATAAAGCAGGGTATTTAAATACCCTGCTTTATCTATTACTTATGATTACTTAATTCAATTAGTCATCTAAATCCTCATTTTCATTGAAGTATTTATTATCTTCATCGTTATCAGCAAAGTTTTGCTCATAAAATTCATTTCCCGATTCTATATCTTCAATGTCTTCTTCATCTATATTCTCAGCGTCTATTGAATCATTTTCAGTACTTTCTTGCACTTCTCCATCTATTTCTATAATATTTTCATTTGCATTTAATTCCTCTTCTTCTACTTCAGGGGTTAATTTTGCCAGAGAAACAACTTTATCTCCTTGATCAATTCTAATAACCTTAACTCCCTGAGTGTTTCTTCCAGTTTGAGATATTTGATTTACTTCAGTTCTAATTATAATTCCTTCACTAGTAATTATAATTAATTCATGTTCGTCGTTTACAACCTTAACTCCAGCTGGATTTCCATTCTTTTCAGTTATATTAGCAGTAATTAGTCCTTTACCACCTCTACTCTGTACCCGATACTCTTCAAGAGATGTTCTTTTTCCATAACCATTTTCTGTTATGATTAATAGATCATCACCTTCACTATCTACTCCCATACCAATAACATAGTCATCTTTATTTAAATTAATACCCTTAACTCCTATTGAAACCCTACCAGTTGTCCTAACATCTTTTTCAGCAAAATGAATTGCTTTACCTTGATGTGTTGCAACAATAATATTCTGTTCTCCATCAGTGTATTTCACATTTATTAATTCATCGCCATCCCTCAAATTAATACCGATTAAACCAGTATAATATGATTCATATTCAATAAGCGGTGTCTTTTTAACTAATCCATTTTTAGTAACCATAATTAAATATCTTTTATCATCAAATTCCCTGATAGGTATAACAGTATTTACCCGTTCTCCACTTTCTAATTCAAGTAAATTAACTATAGCTGTACCTCTGGCTTGACGGCCAGCTTCAGGTATTTCGAAGACCTTTAACCTATATACCTTACCCTTATTAGTAAAAAATAAAAAGTGATGATGTGTTGAGGTTATAAATATATCTTCAACAAAATCCTCATCCTTTGTATTTAAACCAATGATACCTTTACCACCTCTACGTTGACTGCGGTATGTATCAAGATGCATACGCTTAATATATCCCTGGTGAGTTAAAGTAATAACCATCTGTTCCTCTGCTATTAGATCTTCAATATCTAGATCTACAGCCTGATCTCTAATACCTGTTCTCCGTTCATCATTATATTTTTCCCTTAATTCTTTTATTTCTTCTTTTATAATACTAAGTAATTTTTCTTCATTTTCTAATATAGATCGTAAATAAGCTATTTTTTTCAATAAATCCTGATATTCAGCCTCAATTTTTTCCCTTTCTAAACCTGTTAAACTCTGCAACCTCATTCTTAAAATAGCATTAGCCTGTTCTTCACTAAGACTATAATTACTCATTAAACCTTCCCTGGCAGTATCTACATCAGGGGCATTTTTGATTAATTCTACAATTTGATCGATATTTGCTAAAGCAATTTTATATCCTTCAAGTAAATGTGCCCTTTTTTCAGCTTTATTTAAATCATACCTTGTCCTACGAGTAACTACATCCTTTTGATGTTCTATATAATAACTTAACATTTCTTTCAAGTTAAGTACTTTAGGCATCCCATCAACAAGAGCCAACATAATTACACTGAAGGTTGTCTGTAATCTGGTATATTTAAATAATTGATTTAGTATTATTTCAGGGACTTCACCCTTTTTCAGTTCTATCATAATACGCATACCATTACGGTCAGATTCATCACGAAGATCAATAATACCTGTGATTTTATCATCTCTAACCAAATCTGCTATTTTCTCAATTAACTTAGCTTTATTTACCTGATAAGGAATTTCATCTACAATAATTTTGGGTCTTCCAGTATCCGAATCCTCTATTGTTGTTCTAGCCCTCACAGTTAATTTACTGCGTCCGGTTTTATATGCTTTATAGATACTATTTCTTCCCATAATAAGTCCACCTGTTGGAAAATCTGGACCAGTAATAATTTTCATCAAGTCTACTAAGTCCATCTCTGGTTCATCAATAAGGGCATTAACAGCATCAATTACTTCTCCTAGATTATGTGGCGGAATACTTGTAGCCATCCCAACAGCAATACCGGAAGTACCATTTAATAACAAACTTGGCAGTCTAGAAGGTAATACAGATGGTTCCTTTAATGATTCATCGAAATTAGGAATAAAATCCACAGTATCTTTATTAATATCACTTAGTAGTTCAGTAGTAATCTTAGACATTCTGGCTTCAGTATAACGCATAGCAGCAGCAGAATCACCATCAATTGAACCAAAATTTCCATGTCCGTCAACTAATGGATATCTATAAGAAAATTGTTGAGCCATCCTAACCATAGTATCATAAACAGCAGAATCACCATGAGGATGATACTTACCAAGTACCTCTCCAACAATACGAGCTGACTTCTTATGTGACTTATTTGGAGTCATACCTAATTCATGCAAGGCATATAGAATTCTTCTATGAACAGGTTTAAGTCCATCTCTTACATCTGGAAGAGCCCTACTAACTATAACACTCATTGAATAATCAAGATAAGCTACCCTCATCTCATTATCTATATCAACTGGTACTATTCTTCCTCTACTCAAATCTTCCGCCAATCCAAACACCTACCTTTTCCTTATTCCTCTTATCATTGTCAATCTCTCAACTCATTCTAATTAAGTTAATCCATCGAACAAAGCCATCTACTAATTTTTTTTCTTATGGCCTCCCAATGTTTTGGTATTTATATTTATATTTATGGTTTATTCCAACCTCTAACTTCCAATCTCCAACCTCCAAAACTTATACATCCAGATTTTCTACTTCATGACCATGTTCCAATATAAATTCCTTTCTTGGTTGAACTTTATCCCCCATCAATGTTGTAAATGTTTCGTCAGCCAAAATGGCATCTTCAACTTGAACCAGTTTTACAATTCTATTATCAGGATCCATCGTTGTATCCCATAATTGATCAGGATTCATTTCACCAAGTCCTTTATATCTTTGTAGAGATACACTGTCTCTACCTATTTCTCCTAATAATTTACGTAAAGCCTTTTCATCATAAATATATTCTTCTCTTCTCCCTTTTTTTACTTTATAAAGGGGTGGTTGAGCTTTATATATCAAACCTTCTTCGATTAAATCTCTCATATATCTATAAAAGAATGTCAATAAGAGTGTTCTAATATGTGCCCCATCAACATCGGCATCAGTCATAATAATAATTTTACCATAACGAGCCTTTTCTATATTAAATTCATCACCAATACCAGTTCCTATAGCAGTAATAAGGGCACGTATCTCATCATTATTTAATATTTTATTTAATCTAGATTTTTCTACATTTAATATTTTTCCTTTTAGTGGTAAGATAGCTTGAAAATTACGGTCCCTTCCCTGTTTTGCTGATCCACCAGCAGAGTCTCCCTCAACTATATATACTTCTGTTTTAGTAGTATCTCTAGATGAACAATCAGCCAGTTTACCAGGTAATGCTGTATTTGTTAAGGCACTCTTTCTCCTGGTCAACTCACGAGCTTTTTTAGCTGCTTTTCTCGCCCTTGATGCATTCATCGCCTTTTCAACAATAATTTTACCTACTTTAGGATTTTCTTCAAGAAAACTACTTAATTTATTGCTTAAAGCAGAATCTACAAATCCCCTTACTTCGCTATTTCCTAATTTTGTCTTTGTTTGTCACTCAAATTGGGGTTCGGAAATTTTAATACTTATTATTGCAGTTATTCCCTCTCTAATATCTTCACCAGTGAAGTTAACGTCACCATCTTTAAGCATTCCTTTAGTTCTAGTATAGTCATTAATTGTTCTTGTTAATGCACTTTTAAAACCACTGAGATGAGTTCCTCCCTCATGTGTATTAATGTTATTGGCGAAAGTAAAAATATTTTCTATAAATCCATCATTATATTGAATAGCTATTTCTACTTCACCATCATCCCCTTCTTCTTCTAAGTATAAAGGTTCTAGATAAAGTGGGTTTTTATTACGATTTAAGTGTTTTATAAAAGAAACAATTCCACCTTCATAGCAATACTCGTTTCTCCTTTGTTCTTCTTCATTCCCATTTCTCTGATCTTCTAATATAATTTTAACACCTTTATTAAGAAAAGCTAACTCTCTGAAACGTTTAGATAATGCTTCATATTTAAAAATAATTTCTTCAAATATTTCATTATCTGCTTTAAAGGTAATTGTAGTTCCTGTACTACCATCAGTTTGACCCACAGCTTTAAGGTCATACTCAGGAATACCTTTTTTATATCTTTGCTTGTACTTATTTCCATCTTCCCAATTAATTTCCAACTCCAACCATTCTGATAAGGCATTTACAACAGAAACTCCAACACCATGTAGTCCTCCAGATATCTTATAGACATCATCACTAAATTTCCCTCCTGCATGAAGTACTGTCATAACAACTTCAGCAGTAGGTCTTTGCATTTTAGGATGCATTTCCACAGGTATTCCTCGACCATTATCAATAACTTTTATAATATTATCAGGTTTAATAATTACTTTGATTTCATCACAATACCCAGCCATCGCTTCATCAATACTATTATCTATAACTTCATATACTAAATGGTGTAATCCCTCTGCACTGGTAGTACCTACATACATACCAGGTCTTTTTCTAACAGCCTCTAATCCCTCTAAGACTTGAATATTTGCTGCACCATAATTGCCAATTTTCTTTAAAATATTATCTTCAACCATATTTTACAATCCCCCATTTATACCAGCCATTTTTTTCATCCTTTTTGCTAATGTAGAAGATGAAATTATTGATAAATAAATAGTCTCTCCCGTTAAAACAAATGACCTGGCATTGCCCTTAGAATAATCAACTATAAATCCCTCTTCTTCAGCTATATCAAAAAATTCTTTAGTTATATCAGACATAGTAGTACTATCTAGATCCCCAATTAAAACGACATCTTTATGAGGAATTAAATAATTTTCTCCTAAATGTAAGTACACTATATTCACCCCTTAGATTTAATAAAGTGATTATCAATTTCAGTTAGTTATTGGATAAAACCCTTTTTTACCTGGAATATTTTATGATTTGATTGTTTTAATTTCCCCAAAACATTTATATCTGTTGCTGTAATAAAAGTTTGTACTTTTTCAGCTATTAATTTAAGTAGAGTATCTCTTCTTATTTCATCTAATTCACTAAAAACGTCATCTAGTAATAAAATTGGATATTCACCACTCTCTGATTTCATAAACTCCAATTCTGCTAATTTTAAAGCTAAAGCAGTTGTGCGTTGTTGTCCTTGAGAACCGTATTTACGAAGATCTATGCTATTAATTGTTAATTTCAAGTCATCACGATGTGGTCCAAAAAGGGTATATCCACGCTTTATCTCTTTTTTTCTATTATTTGCTAAAACTTCCCTAAATATTAGTTTTATATCATTAATTTTAGAAATATCATCACTTAGACTGGACTCATACACTATTAATAGATTCTCACTACCATTAGTAATCTTTCTTTGACTTAAACGGGCTAAAATTTTTAGTTTATCGATAACTTCCAGTCTCTTTTTAATAATTTTACTACCTAATTCTATTAATTTTTCATTCCATATATCTAGTATATCATAATTTGATTTGCGATGATCGCGAATATCTCTTAAATAATTATTTCGTTGTTTCAATATATGTCTATAGTCATTTAATAAATAGTGATAATATTTACTAACCTGAGATACTTCAATATTTAGAAATTCCCTACGATATGAAGGACCTCCTTTAACCAAATATAAATCTTCTGGTGAAAACAAAACTACATTAAGATTACCTATTAATTCTGAAACTTTCTCTAAAGGGTTGTTGTTTATTTCAGCTCTTTTTTTAGATCCATCTAATTCAATTAATAATTTTAAACTATGATCTCTTTTTTCTAATAATAATTGTATTAATGCTTTATTTTTTTTCCAATTAATCATTTCTTTATCAGTATTTGTTCTATGGGAGGAAGCAGTTCCCATAAAATAAATTGATTCTAATAAATTTGTTTTACCTTGTCCGTTATTACCAATAAAAATATTTAAATTTGGATTTAAATCCAATAAGACATCCTCTAAATTCCTAAAATTAATTAAGTTTATTTTTTTTAAAAACATTTTAGCTAATGTCTCACCTGATATTCATCATCAAAGCCGTCAATTTTAACGATATCTCCATTTTTTATTTTGTGGGATCTCCTGGTTTCTATTTTTCCATTAATATATATATTACCATTTTGAATTAGTTCTTTTGCTTCTCCCCCACTTATTACTAAATTAGCCCATTTTAGAAATTGATCTAATTGGATTTTTTCTGTTTTTATTTTTATTATTTGCATTTTATCACCTACTTAAATTTTTTTTATTATTTTTATCTTAGTAATTTTAATATTTAAGCACCTGGTCTAACTGGCATTATTAGATATATATAATCATTAGTAGATTCTTTTTTTATTGTAAGTGGATTTAAAGGACCGATCATTTCTAAGATTATTATATCTTCTTTTAAAATCTTTAAAACATCTATTAAATAACTTGCATCTATATCTATATTTTGTTTTGGTCCTTCTAATTGAATTTCAATTACTTCATGTGCATTTCCATATTCTGTACTAGCTGAATCTATTGACATTTCATCTTCTGTGATCTTAATAGATATAACATTTGAATCTAGCCTGGCAATTAAAGATGCCCTTTTTACTGCATTTAATAATTCAATTCGGTCTATTTTAATTTTTGAATTACATTCAGCAGGTAATACTTGTCTAAAATTCGGAAACTGCCCTTCTATTAATCTAGATATAAATATAATATCATTGAAAGAAAAACGAATATAATTTTTGTTTAATAAAAGCTCAATATTTACGTCTTCACTAGTTATTAAATGATTTAATTCATTTAGGGTAGTTCCTGGTAATATAACTTTAATATCTTGATCTATAGTATTTTTATGATCTATTTTACTATAAGCTAGTCTATAAGTATTTGTAGTTACTAAATTTATATTTTGATTTGTTAATACAAGTAGTCCTCCTGTTAAAGCAGGTTGTGTTTGATCTGTTGATGTTGAAAATTTAACTTCTTCAATCATTTTATTAAAATTACTTGAAAGTAAACTGATTTTTAAAGCATTTTCTACTTCTGGTAATTGAGGAAATTCATCAGCTTGATATCCTTTTAACGTAAAATTAGAATTTAGACATTTTATATCTACTTGATAATGTTCTGAATCAACAATAAAAGAAATATTACCTGAAGGTAGTTCTCTAATTATATTAGAGAGTTCTGTAGCTGGTAAAACAATGGAACCTTCTTCTATAATATTAGCATTTACACAGTATTCTATACCAATCTCTAAATTATTAGCTATTAATTTAATTCCCTTATCTTTTTTAGTTTCAAGATAGATGCCTTTAAGTATAGGTAAAGTACTTTTTGAAGATACAGCTCTTTGTACTATTTGTATTCCATTATGAAATTCTTTTTGATTAATAGTAAAATTCATTTTTAACCCTCCATTATTAAACTTATCCACATTTTATATAAAATTTATTTTTTTTTTATAATTATATATTTATAAATCTAAAATAGTAGTAGTAGTAGTAGGGCCTGTAGATATGTTGAAAAGTGCTTTGACAATTGTTATAACGGCAATGTACCTGTAGAGAACTTGTTAGCAAATAGCATATTCTTATCCACAAGTTAACATAAAAAAAATAAGAAAAATTTTATCCACAATTCTTTAACAGTTAGTTAACAGCTTATCCAGTTAGATATCAACAGTTAGGAATTTTTAATTTTCTCTTCTAATTTATTAACTGTAGTCTTAAAATCTATTTCGTTTTCACACTTTTCTTCAATTTTATTATGTGCGTGTATTACAGTAGTATGATCCCTGCCTCCAAACTCTTCTCCTATTTGAGGTAAAGATAGTTCAGTTAACTCTCTAGATAGATACATTGCTATCTGGCGAGGAAATGCTAAATTATGTGTTCTTTTTTTTGATTTCATATCTTCCATTTCTAGATTATAATAATCAGTAATAATTTTTTGGATTAAATTAATATCAATTTTTTTATTTAGTCTGTTATCTTTTGAAACCAAATCTTTAAGTGCTTCTAAGGCTAGGTCAACATCTATTTCTTTATCAACTAAAGATGAATAAGCTATAACTTTGATTAAAGCACCTTCAAGTTCTCTAATATTAGATTGTATTTTATTAGCAATATATATAATAACTTCATTAGGAATTTCTAATTTCTCTAGATCAGCTTTTTTTCTCAATATAGCAATTCGTGTTTCTAAATCTGGTTTTTGCATATCAGTGATTAAACCCCATTCAAAACGTGAACGCAGTCTTTCTTCTAATGTAGGTATTTCTTTTGGTGGCCTATCACTGGATATAATCAATTGCCTACTAGATTCATGTAGTGCATTAAATGTATGAAAAAATTCTTCTTGAGTCCTTTCTTTTCCTGCTAAAAACTGAATATCATCTACAAGTAATATATCAATACTCCTATATTTTTCTCTAAATTCAATTGTGCTGTCATCTTTAATAGCATTTATTAATTCATTTGTGAAAGTTTCAGAAGAAACATACATAACTTTACTATCAGGTGTATGGTCTAGTATAAAATGAGCAATGGCCTGCATTAAATGGGTTTTTCCTAGACCAACATCCCCATAAATAAATAGTGGATTATAGGCTTTAGCTGGAGCCTCAGCAACAGCTAAAGAAGCAGCATGGGCAAAACGATTACTATTACCTACTACAAAAGTATCAAAAACATATTTAGGGTTTAATCCATTATATTTTCTTTTTTCTGTTCTTTTTATGTCTTTTTTATCATTCTCTTGTTCTGATGTAGTATTTGTATTTAAATTTTTTAGTTCTTCAGTAGTAAGAAAAACAGGAATCCAGGAGTTATTGGTTAAAGTTTTAAGAATTTCTGCAATAAGATCCTTATATCTATTTTGAAGCCAGTCCTTTATAAATTCATTAGGAACTTCTATAATTAATTGATTTTTATCATTTACTTCAATTGGTTTTGTATCCGAAAACCAGGTTTTAAAACTTGGATTAGTTAATTTTTCCTTAATTTTTTTTAATGTTTCCTGCCAGATATGATTCAATTCATCTTTTGAAAAAGACATATAAAAACCCCCTAAAGTTACAAACAAAATAATCTTTATCTCACGGTGATACGAATACTCCTACTATAACAAGTGGCAGTAAGTGCCACTAAGTCTTGAAATAAGTGCAACTAAAATTCAGATAAAATTTGAACCTATTCTTCTTCATCTATATAAAGTTATAAAAGTGAAATTACTGTTCAATCGTTAGTAAAACCCCACTTCAACAATGTAGTGAGGAAATATAATCTTTAAAGTAACACTAAAGTTATACACAGCTTTGTGGAAAACTTTAACGTTTATCCACATTCACTAAACCTTAAACATATATATTATATAAGTAATATTAAATAATTTATTAACATAATTAATAACAAGATAATCATAAAATGTGGATAATCTCATACTTTACCCACAAACTGTTAATAAATTAGGCCACTTATCAACAGTTTGTGGATAAAAACAGATGTTTTGTGGATAACTTTTTATTCAATACTAATATCTTTTAATATATTGGGGTTTTAAAGCCAATTATTTAATTAACATTTTGTGGATAACTATTAATGCAGTTTTTTGGTGGGTTCTGATTTTTTATTAAAGTGTTTATCATGAACTTTAAAATAAATCTGATCATCTATAATTTAATATTAATACAGGATAATTAGCAAAAAAGTAGCCACTACTATATAATTAATACAAAAAATCCAGAATGTATCTAGACATACTACTAATATAATATCAGATTATGCTTAGATTATCAACAAAAATGATTTTTAATCAATGTAGATATACGTAATTATTTCTTGACTACATTAGACAAATAACATATAATTAGCTTTGTAATTAAAGTTTAGATACATGTTTTGATAAATTATGGTTAAAAATAGTACTATTATATTAATAGTTCTTTGATTTTGTTTAACTACAGGAGGTTCTTATTATTTGTGGATAGATTAAGAAAGAGCGAAGATTTTAAAAATGTATATAATCGCGGTAAGTCTTTTGTTACATATAATCTTGTTTTATATTATTATCCGAATAGAACTGATACAAACAGATTGGGTTTTTCGATTAGTAAAAAAATTGGAAATGCTGTAGTTAGAAACAAAATTAGGAGAAGGTTGAGGGAGATAATTCGACTTAAAGAAAATTTAAAAAGGGGCTATGATATAGTTATTATAGCAAGAAAACCGGTTGTAAGACTCGATTATAGAGGATTAGAGAGGGATATCAATAAACTATTTAAGAAAGCTGATTTATTTAACAGTAATAAAGGAATAGAGGATTGATTAATATGAAAATAGTCCTGATTATTATTATTAGATTTTATCAGAAGGCTATTTCACCCTGGACTACTAGAAGCTGCAGGTTTTATCCTACATGTTCGGAATATACTGTTCTGGCTTTAAAAAAACATGGGGCAATTAAGGGTAGTTGGATTGGGTTGAAAAGAATACTTAGATGTAATCCCTTTAATTCTGGAGGTTATGATCCGGTAGAATAGGAGGAGTTTGATTTTATGGGTTGGTTAGTAAACATAATGTCACAATCTTTGGAGGCAATTAATAGTCTAGTCGGGAATTATGGTTTATCCATAATAATATTTACGATAATTATTAAGTTGTTATTATATCCATTGTCAGCAAAACAGACACGGTCAATGAAAGATATGCAAAAGGTACAACCAGAATTAAAGAAGATACAGGAAAAATATAAAGATGATAAACAAAAGCAGACAGAGGCAATGACTGCTCTCTATAAAGAACACGGTGTGAATCCCGCTGCTGGATGTTTACCTATGATTCTTACTTTAGTAATTATTTTTCCATTGTATCGTGCTATTTATGGATTGGATATGACTGCAACAACATTTTTGTGGATTAAAGATTTAGCACAGCCCGATGTAGCCCTTGTTATAGTTAATGGTTTAGCCATGGCAGGACAGACATATATAACAACAAAATTATCTGGTAATAGTAATCAAAACAATTTAATGATGTGGATGATGCCATTATTCATATTATTTATAGGTTTTCAGTTGCCCGCAGGTGTATTAATATACTGGTTAACACAGACTGTTTTAACAGCTTTACAACAGTATATTATTAATAATGAGCCTGAATCGAAGGGAGTTGCAAAAGAATAATGGATCTGATTAAACAGGAAGCTAAAACTGTTGAAGAAGCCATTAGACTAGCCTTAAAAAAGCTTGATATTAGTAATGATGAGGCTGAAATAAACGTTGTTGATGAAGGTTCTAGAGGTTTACTGGGGTTAATAGGTACAAGGAACGCTATTGTTGAAGTTAAGCCTAAAGTTAATCCTATAAAAACAGGTATGGAATTCTTAGAAAAAATGTTTGAAAATATGCCTGTTGAGACTAGTATAGAACTTATAGAAGAAGAAACTAACAAAGAACAAGTTATGTATAATATCAGAAGTAAAGATTTGGGTATAATAATTGGACACCGAGGTGAAACCCTTGATGCTATACAATATCTTACTTCATTAATAGTAAACAAGAAGACTGAGGCATATTATAGGGTTTTAATTGATGCCGAGGGTTATAGAAATAAAAGAAAGAAAACCCTTGAAAGACTTGCTAAGAGGTTAGCTGATAAAGCAATTTCTACTGGAAGGAAAGTCATGTTAGAACCGATGCCGCCACATGAAAGGCGAATAATCCATATGACTTTAAGGAAAGACAATAGAGTCAATACTTATAGTGAAGGAAGAGAACCTTTTAGAAAAGTCATGATTGAACGATTACAGAATTCGGATAGTCAACTACCCCACCCAAAAT
>JBDNGI010000108.1:0-2558 GCA_041689345.1 Halanaerobiales bacterium | reverse complement strand
TTCCAACTAACGACTATCAAGGAGCCGCAAGAAAGAAAGTTAAGACTGTTGAAGAGATGAGAGAAAATAGTGAAGAGGCTAAAAAAAATGCAGGAAATGCTGATAAGGGGTAGATTGGATAATTAGTATTATTTAGCGGTTGACAGGAATCTTTTATGCTAATTTAATAATGTAATCTATAGGTGTTTTTTTGAGACTCTGGTTGAAGTGCCTTTCAGATAGTGAGGCTTTCTAAGCCAGGGTCTTTAAGTATCATTCTTTACTTTTTTCCAGTATTTTTTCAAGTGATTCCAAAAATCTGTTCTTGTACCAACACCTATAATAAAAACACATATTTCTTCTTCAATAATTATATAAGCTATGCGATAATCTGTTTTGTTAAACCTAAAGCCATAACCCCATACGCCTTTTAGATCCCCTACTTTTGCTTCACGATAGGGATTCTTACGTAGACTTTCAATTGATTTCTTAAATTTTTTCGCTAATGGTTTATTTTTCTTTGTTAATTTTTTTAATTGTCCCTCGGCTTTTGATAAAATTTTAGCATTGTACATTTTAAAGGTACCCCTTCATTAAATGTAATAATTATTATCTCAAATTCTCTTAGGCTTACCCCGAATAGAGTGTTAATCCAAATCAGAAAAAATCTCTTCAAAAACTTTATCAGCATCTTTGACTTTATTATTTTTGATATCATTTTTAGCTTCTGCAACCATTTCTGCCATAGATTCTTTAACCATAATCTTTCTCTCTTGAAATTCTGTTATTAGTTGTTCTCCTTCATAACCTTCTGCAACCAATTCTTTTAAAATAGAGTTTGAAAAATCCCAAAAATTATCTGAGTTTAAAGGCTCAAGTATTATCTTGCCATCTTCAATATAGCAATTTATTTTTCCGGGTTTAAGATCTAATTCTGTAAAGAAATTTTTTGGAATAGTAATCTGTCTTTTTTGAGTAATAGTGGCAATTCGGTTATAGAGCATAGAATTACCTCCTTTATTTCTTTTTTTAATATTATATGTTGTAGTAGACATTTTGATTCCTCCTAACTTGTCTCTTTATTACAATTATACAATGAAACAATGAGTAAAGCAAGCAATCAACAAAAAACATCGATAAATACGAACAAAAGTTTTGTAATAATTATATAAACAACTTTTTTAGTGATAAATTATAATAATAAAAGCCCCTGAGATAAAATCATGATGGTGTAGTTTTTCTTAAAACCATATGATTATCCCAGGGGCTATCTTTTTAATATAAAAAATTGTAACTGATTATGGTTCTTCTCCATATTAGTTGGTGGGAAACGTCCGATTATTTTGCTATTACTTCATTCCCTGAAAAAGCCTAAACCACCAACGGTTATGGAGATGATCGCTAATTATTTATTATCTACCATCAATCTCCCTTTACCTATTCCAAAGGGGAGGAGGGTATATTTTTCGGTAAATTTATCTTCATCTACAAATGTACGTGGTCCAACAAAATTACTTTCTAGAATACCATCTATACGATTGGGTCCCATTAAATTAAATAGTGTAGTGGCGGCTTTTAATTTAATTTGATTATTTCCTTCCTTAAGATACTCTGAAATATCATAAATGAAGGGTTCCCAGTAACAAGTACCTACCTTTTGTTCATTTACATATAGTTCAAGACAGGCTGCATTGACATCATCTACATGAAGATAGGCTTTTTCCGGTATATTATCTAACTTTAAAGAATCCACCAATTCTACCTGCCCAGCATAGAAGGGATATCCTGATGCTGTTAGGTTTTGAGCATTAATGTTTATATTTTGTCCATTAATAAGGAAATTAGTTTTGTTACGATCTGTTACGGAAAAGTCACCAACTATATATATTGTCTCAACTTCAGTTGGCCGATGGTTTTTATAGTCATCAACTGGTATATGGGTATTAGGGCCAGTTATATTATTTTCTTTTTTACCTTTAATGGTGATTGTATTAATACCTGTTTTTAGTTTTGCTGTTAATGGAACTTTAGTAAAGGTAATGTCTTTCCAGACCTGCTCTTTATTAAATCTATATGGTTCCCTAGTGTCTCTCAAGGCAGCAATATCTATATTATTTACTATAATCTTATCAAGATTTTCTGCGACTTCGATTACTGCATAGATATCTCCCTCTGGTATTTCTCGTATTTGAAATTGATATATTGCCTTAAAGGGAGTTCCATCTTCAGCTTGATAAAAATGTTGATGCCAGGCTTTATTAATAGGCTGATTTTTAACAACCTCTTTACCATCAAGAAAAAGGCTTACATCTTTGACCGGTAAGACATTATCTTCTAGTAATTTAATCTGCCATTTCTTAATAGTCTGTGATTCTTCCATCTTTGATAAACTTGGAGATGTTTTTTCCTTGTTCTGGCTTGATTCAGCTTGGTGATAGTCAATAAATTCTATCCCAGAGTTAATAAATTGAGGTAAAGGAATTATATCACTATTGTTAGCTGTTATATTATTGGGTAGATATATTAGTAGACTACCGGCAGGATAAAATTTAACTGTTAATTTTTTTGTATTATTATTA
>JBDNGI010000107.1:0-6968 GCA_041689345.1 Halanaerobiales bacterium | reverse complement strand
AATCAAACGCAACCAAAGAATTATTAAATTCAAAAAATAACATTTTAGTTTATCATACATCAAAAGAAAATATTGTTTTGGAAATAAGAGACGGATTAGGATTAAGGAGAGTTATCCAATGAAGTTGGAATATAGGGATGGTTTAATATTTACAACCATAAAAATAGTATATGAGGGAAGATCAAAACAAATAAATAATATTGTTCTCGATACCGGAGCTACTAAATCTTTAATCTCACAGGAGATAGTAGATGATATTGGTAGAATTTCTTTCTTCTCCCGGTAAATATAAAAAGTTTGAACGCGTTAAAAAGGATATATGTTGTCATATTGCAAAGTCTGAAAGTGAATATAAACTTTTACTAGACCGATTCTATGAACTCACTAGTAAAAAAGATAATACTGGTCAAATTATTGGCTATAGGACTAGGATTATTCATATGGGTACACCCTTAGAAAAGATATTAACTAACGAGCAAGATAGAAATATGCTTTTGTTAGAACTACAAATATATATAGGATGTGTTATCGAGGATATGATTAAAAACATAAATTTAACATGGGAAAATTTTAATGATTATAGGAGCCAGTTGAAAATTCAACTTGGGGGTAAAGCTTAACATTGACGAAATGGAGTATTGCTAGCTATGTACATTCGTAGGTTTTCAAAGTTTTGAAGAGATAGTTCTACTTTTAGTTGTGATTCCTAAATAAAAACTTTATCTGGTGAAATAGAAAAATAAAAGGATTTAAGGCATAATAGGGAATACTAATGTTATTTATATTTCACATTCCTGCTACAAAAAGCAGGAATTTTTCACTTTATATATAAATTAATATATGTATCTTGTAATTTAGGAGGCTCAATTAAATGGAGAATAAAAGAAGATTACAGAAGCTGCTTAAAGAACTATTTCAGTTTGATAATGCTGATCTAGATTTTGGCATATATAGAATTATGAATCAGAAACATGAAGAAATAGAATTTTTTATTAATAAAGAATTAATGGATTATATTGAAAAAGAATTATCTCAAATTGAAAGCAAGGACAAGAGAAGTTTAGAAGATGATTTAGCAAAAGTAAAAGAAGAAGCTAATGATCTAGGGCTTGACTATATCCAAGTACCTAAATATCATAAAATCAAGGAAAAGATGGCCCAGTATAAAATAGGGGAGAACCTGGAGTCTGAAATATATAATGATATTTATACATTCTTTAAACGTTATTATGAGAATGGTGATTTTCTATCAAAAAGGCGTTATTCTAGCAAAGACAAATATGCCATCCCTTATAATGGTGAAGAGGTACATTTGCATTGGGCTAATTATGACCAATACTATATTAAAACAAGCGAGGATTTTAACAATTACAGTTTTAAGAAAAACAATATAACAGTTAATTTTAAAATTAAAAATGCAGAGGTAGACAAAAATAATAATAAATCTGATGAAGACCGTTATTTCGTTCTTAAAGAAAAAGATTATCTATATTATGATGACAAGTTAAAGATTCTAAATATAAATTTTGAGTATCGTAATCTTACAAGTAAGGAAAAAAAGAAATATAAAACTAGAAATACTCAGGCTGATATTAGAGAATACATAGAAAAAGATATAAGTAATAAAATAAAAAAAGATACTGAGCTTTTCCAAAAACTAAGCTGGTTATTAAGCGACAATAATAAAGTAAAATCTATCCTGGCAAAAAATCTATATAAATATACTATTAAAAATAAATCAGACTACTTTATTCATAAGGATTTAAAGAATTTCCTGGAAAGAGAGTTGGATTTCTTTATAAAAAATGAAATATTAGATGTTGATGCTATTGGTTCTGCGAGTGAAAGGAATATAAATACATATATTACAAGAGTTAAGGTAATTAAAGCAGTTACTCAAAAGATTATTAGCTTTCTGGCCCAAATAGAAAACTTTCAGAAGAAACTCTTTGAAAAGAAAAAATTTGTATTACAGGATGAGTATTGTTTAACCCTGGATAGGGTTCCAGAAAAGATTCGAGAAAAACTTCTAAAACAAGTGCTAAATAACAAGGACCAATTAGAGGAATGGGAAAGTTTATACAATGAAAAGATTAGTAAAAGGGAAGACCTTTATCTAAATGATTCTAGTCTTTTTGATAAAAAAATATTCAAAAAGCTGGTTATTGATACCAGGCACTATGATCAAGAATTTAAAGAAGAACTTTTAGTTGCCTTTGATAATTTAGAAGAAGAAATAGAGGGTTTGATGATTAACAGTGAAAACTTTCAGGCCCTTAGTCTTATGTTAAAGAAATATAAAGGCAAGGTTAAGTGTATCTATATTGACCCTCCATATAATACAGGTGGAGACGATTTTGTATATAAAGATAACTATCAACATTCTAGCTGGTTAACTATGATGGAGAATAGACTTGAACTGGCTAAAAGACTGCTGAGTGATGATGGTGTAATATTTGCTAGTATTGATGATAATGAACATTCTAACCTTAAAAAATTATTTGATCGTATTTTTGGGGACGATAATTTTGTCTCTAATATTATTTGGCAGAAAAAATACTCACCTCAAAATGACGCTAACTTTTTTAGTGATAATCATGACTTTATACTATGTTATGCAAAGAATAAGGATAACTGGAATCCATATTTGTTACCAAGAACAGAAGAAATGGATAATAGATATAAAAATCCTGATAATGACCTAAGAGGTCCATGGAAGTCGAGTGATTTGTCTGTCAAAAGAGTAACACCAAAAGATATTTATGAAATAACAACCCCAAGTGGGAGAAAAGTTCTACCTCCACAAGGAAGAAGTTGGGTGGTTTCAAATAAAAAATTTGAAGAAATGGTTGAAGATAATCGTATTTGGTTTGGTGAAGACGGGAATAATGTTCCTTCTATAAAAAGGTTTTTATCTGAAGTTAAAGATGGCATTACACCTATGACCATCTGGACATATAAAGAAGTAGGGCATAACCAAGAAGCAAAACAAAATTTGATCAATTTATTAAATGAAGAAGAAGATGTATTTGATACTCCTAAGACATTAAGATTAATAAAAAGGATTTTACAGATAGGTTCAAATAAAAACGATATAGTGATGGATTTTTTTGCAGGTTCTGGTACCACTGGCCATGCCTGTCTGGATTTAAATAGGGAAGATGAAGGACAAAGAAAATACATTCAGGTTGAATTAGGCAATTATTTTTATACTACCATGTTACCCCGTATAAAAAAGGTTATGTATTCTCAGAAATGGAAAGACGGCAAGCCTCAGGATATTGAAGGCTATAGTCATTTCTTTAAATATCAACGCCTGGAACAATATGAAGATACACTTGATAATATTCGTTTTGCTAAGGAAAAAGAGGAATTAAACCTCTTCAATAAATTTGATGATTACTTAATAAAGTATATGTTGGATTATGAGACCAGAGATTCACTTCTGGATATAGATAAATTTACTGATCCTTTTAATTATTCATTGGAGGTTACAGAGAACAAAGAAAAGATTAAGAAGAATGTTAACCTGGTTGAAACTTTTAATTATTTACTGGGCCTGGATGTTAAGCAGAATAAAATATATAATCATCAAGATAGGAAGTATAAAGTTATATTGGGTAAGAAAGATAATCAGCAAGTCATGGTCATCTGGAGAAATATAGAGGACCTTGACCTGGAAAAAGATAAAGAGTTTATAGAGAAGGAACTCATTAAAGATCAAAAGGTAGATAAACTATATCTCAATGGCGATAATTATCTAAAAAACGCTATTTTGATTGAAGATCAGTTTAGTAAGTTATTATTTGACTAATCTGTTAAGGGGGTCGACATCTATGAGGTTATCTAAAGATATGATAAGTAAGATTGAGAGAACATTAAGAGAGAGAAATGTTTTAAAGGCTAGCATCTTTGGTTCTTATGCTCGGGGCGATGCCAATGATAATAGTGATATCGATTTGCTCATTGAACCTGCCAGAAAAAGTCTTTTTGAAATTGCCGGTATTAAAATGGATTTAGAAAAGGCCCTGAACAAAGAGTTTGATGTACTAACATATAATGGTCTGAATTACTCCAGGGATGCTGAGTTTAAGGAACGTGTTTTAAAAGAACACATGATTATAATATGATAGATAGGAACAAGAAGGCCTTAAATGATATAATATATTGTATTGATCTAATTAATCGTTATACTGATGGTATATCTAAACATGATTTTTTAACCAGTCAGGAAAAGCAGGATCTGGTTATTCATCGTCTGGAAATATTAGGGGAAGCCACCAAAAGATTAACTAAGGACTTTATTAGTAAATATCCTGATATTAGCTGGAGTGAAATGGCCAAGATGCGTGATGTATTAATCCACCAATATGACGGAATTGATCTGGAAATAGTCTGGGAAACAATAAAAGAAGACCTTGTGATAGTGGAAAAGTATGCAAAAGGTATTTATAATAAAATCTAAGATAGGATATTTAATTAAATCATCAGTTTAGTTGTTGTATATATGATAATGGGGTGTTTAGTTTATGAAACTAGAGAACAGACTAATTTTAAATAAATATTTGCTCTCACTTTTTGGAGTAGAAAGATTTGCTTCCCTTGAAAACAGTAATTTATTTAATAATAAAACCTTAAGATATGTTTTAATTAATTCTCATGAAGGTTTTAATGAAGAGGGTAAAAGTTATTTTTTAAGTAATTTGATAGCTAACTTAGAAATAGATGATAATTTATTAAATAATCTAGAGACGTATGATCAAAATATTAAATCATATCTTAACCATATTAATACCAGGCGAGATAATCCGATTATCTTTAAGTATTTTCAATATCTGTCTGTTTTATTTACAGAAGTTTACCTGGACAAATATTTTAATCATAGAGATGAGTTTCTAAATAACTTAAATAGTTTTGTAGATGCAGAAAACAAGAAGATAATGAAAGAGAAGGAACGTTATTCTCATTTTAATAAAGAAGACTTACATAAGCTGGCCTATTATATGGCTACGGGTTCAGGTAAGACTCTGATTATGCATATAAATTACTTGCAGTATTTAAACTACACTGACCGGGAGATTGATAATATCATACTGGTTACACCAAATAGTGGCTTAAGTCAGCAGCATATTAAAGAATTTCGCTTAAGTAATATAGAGGCAGATCTCTTTATTAATTTAAAGGGAAGTATGTTTAATAAAGAACAGATAGAGATAATTGAAATTACTAAACTGGTGGAAACAAAAACAGGTGAGGGAGATAGTGAAGAGGTAGGTAGTTTTGAAGGGCATAATCTAGTCCTGGTTGATGAAGGGCATAGAGGTAGTGGTGGTGATGTCTGGAAAGATAATCGAGAAATGCTGGCCCGGGATGGATTTATATTTGAATATAGTGCTACCTTTGGACAGGCTGTTGGTTCCCGTGTTGATCGATCTGAAAAATGGGATAATGAAACTGATTATCTAAATAAAAGGGTTAATGAAATAGGTTTAGAAGAAGAAGTGAGAGATGAAATCTTTAATATCAATAAAAATAAAACCTATATTAATATGTCCCTCTTTCAGCTTGAAAAGAAAATGAAAGAATATAATCTTTCAGAGCTACAGCAGGAGCGTATTAAGGGCTTATATAATAATCTACTGGAAGAATACTCAAAGGCTATTATATTTGACTATTCATATAAGTTTTTCTATGAAGATGGTTATGGTAAAGATTATGATATTTTAAATTTGAAAGAGAGTCATCTTAAAGAATATAATAATAATTTCTTACTTGCTAATCTTGTATCTTTCTATGAACAGAAGCTTTTATATCAGGAAGAGCAGGCACTTGCTGAGTATAATCTGGAGAATCCTTTATTACTATTTGTAGGCCATACTGTTAGTGCTTCTGGTAGTTTAACAATTGACGATAAGACCAGTATTAGCGATGTTGAGTTTGTTATCCAATTCATTAGTAACTTTTTAAATAATCGAACTGATATTATTAATTCTATAGATGATATAATTTATGATCATGGTTTTAAAGATAAAGATGGTCAGGATGTATTTGCTGGTAGATTTTCTTATCTTAAGGAGAAAGATTTGTCTGCAGAAGATATCTATAATGATCTTTTACTAAAAATATTTAATACCTCTCATCTAAGCTCAGCTAATCTAGAATTATATGAGATTAAGAATGCAGAGGGTGAGATTGGTTTAAAGCTGAAAGGAAAAGATTATTTTGCTTTAATTAACATTGGTGATGTCTCCCGTTTAACTAAACGATTGGAGAAGGCTGGTATAACTATTCTTGAAGATAATTTTTCTGATTCCTTTTTTAGCCGGATAAATAGTCATAATTCAGATATCAATATTTTAATTGGTTCCAGGAAGTTTACAGAGGGCTGGAATAGCTATAGGGTTTCCAGTATAGGATTGTTGAATATTGGTAGAAGTGAGGGTTCTCAGATAATACAGCTCTTTGGTAGAGGTGTTCGCTTGAAAGGATTAAATAATTCTTTGCAGCGAAGTACTGTTTTTACTGACAGAGACCATCCTGCATATATAAAACTACTGGAAACACTTAATATCTTTGGTATTAAAGCAGATTATATGGAAAAATTCAGGGAGTATCTAGAAAAAGAAGGAATCGATACTGCAGGCTATGAAGAGATTGATTTACCAATCAAACCTGATGACCAATTTATAGGTAATGATCTTTTAACTATAAAATTAAAAGAGGGCTATAATTTCCAAGATGATAGATTTATTCAACTTATAGTAAATAAGGATATTGATGTAACAATATATCTTAGACCAAAATTAGAACAATTAAGTAGTTCTTCTAAGCAGAAACAGGAAGAAGTGATTGATGAACAAAAATATTATCTGGATGATGTAGAAGAGGCTGTCTTTAATTATGTAGATTGGGATAAGCTTTATCTGGAAATGGTTAACTATAAAAAACAGAGACAGTTTAGTAATCTT
>JBDNGI010000106.1:0-6214 GCA_041689345.1 Halanaerobiales bacterium | reverse complement strand
TTTAAATAGAATATTTTTTTAAAAGATTTTAATATAAACCGAGAAGATGAGGAGTGAGTACAATGTCAGATGATTATAATGTTGATACGGAATTAATACATGCAAATAGTAATTTTGAAGAAGGTGCAGTAAATAAACCTATTTACCAGTCAACATCTTTTGCTTATGATACTGCTGAAGAGTTGTCCCGGGTTTTCCAACAGCAGGCTCAAGGCTATACTTATAGTAGAATAAATAATCCAACTATTGCTGCCTTTGAAGAAAGAATTACAAAGATTGAAAATGGGGTTGGGGCTATTGCTTGTTCTTCGGGAATGGCTGCTATTTCAACAGCTATTTTGTCACTAGTAGAGAATGGTGATCAGATAGTTGCTGGTAATAGCCTTTTTGGTGGTACATACAATCTACTGCAAAAAGACCTGGCTCGCTGGGGCATTAAAACTAATTTTGTTGAAAGTACCGATATAAAATCCTTTCAGGAAGCAATTACTGAAAAGACCAGATTGATTTATCTGGAAACCCTGGGTAACCCGAAATTGGATATTCCAGACATTAAAGCGATTAGTCAAGCTGCTCACAAAAAGGGAATTCCTTTAGTGGTTGATAATACTTTCCTTACACCATATTTGTTTAAGGTGAAGGAATGGGGTGCAGATATTGTTATTCACTCAACCTCTAAGTATATCAATGGTAGTGCTAATTCTATTGGTGGGATAATTGTAGATCTAGGCACTTTTAACTGGCGGGATGGCAAGACTTCAGGTTTTGATGACTACTTTCAGTTTGGATCTTTTGCTTATCTGGTTAAGATTAGACAGGATTTATTCAGAAATCTGGGTGTATGTAGTAATCCCTTTAATGCCTCCATGAATATTACAGGTCTTGAAACATTGGCTGTAAGGATGGATAAACACTGTACAAATGCTATGAAATTAGCAGAGTTTCTATCAGATCACCAATCTCTAGTTAGGGTTAGTTATCCAGGATTGGCATCACATCCACAACATCAATTAGCCAGGGAACAGTTTGGAGGGAAATATGGTGGAGTGTTAACATTTGAACTTAAAAGTAAGAAAGCATGTTATCAAGTAATTAATTCTTTAAAACTTGCCAAAAACCTGGCCAATATCGGTGATATAAGAACTCTGGTAATTCATCCTGCTTCTACTATATATTGTCGACTTGATGAAGATAGACAAAAAGAACTGGGAGTAACACCTGGTTTAATAAGGGTGTCTGTTGGAATAGAAAACTCTGATGATATTATTAAAGATTTTAGTAAGGCTTTAGAGAGTATTGAATAATTTAGGTACTACACTATTATTGTTATAAGGATTTCACGTACTAATACAATTATGAACTTTGTATGTTATTAATAAGCTTATAAGGGGTGCCGTGATATGGAGCTTAAGGAAAAAAGTACAGATATTTTAATAATTGGCGGTGGTGCTGCAGGCTCCTTTGCTGCAGTAATGGCTAAAGAGAAAGCCCCTCATCTTGATGTTACCATTATAGAAAAAGCTCATATTGAACGCAGTGGCTGTCTGGCTGCTGGTATTAATGCGATTAATGCCTATCTTAATCCAGGTGAAACCCCTGAGTCATATCTGGAATATGTAAAGAATGATTCCAATGGTCTTGTAAGGGATGACCTGGTTTATAGTATTGGTAAAGGCTTAAATCGTGTCACAGAAATTGTAGAGCAATGGGGATTACCGATTAAGAAAGATGCAAATGGCAATTACCTTGCTCGTGGGCCCCGTAGTATTAAAATAAATGGTGAGAAGTTCAAACCACTATTAGCAGATAAAGTCATGGAAAGTAATGTTGAGGTTTTAAATCGAACTATTGCTACAAATTATATAGTGAATGAAGGTAAAGTGGTTGGTTGTTTTGCCTTTAATGTCAGAGAGGGTATATTTTATGTTATTAAAGCTGGAGCTGTAATCTGTGCTACTGGTGGCGCTGCTGGGATATATCGTCCTAATAATTCAGGAAACGCCAGACATAAAATGTGGTATTCCCCCTTTAATACTGGTGCTGGTTATGCAATGGGTATTAGGGCAGGTGCAGAAATGACTACACTTGAAATGAGATTTGTTGCTCTAAGAGTAAAGGATGTTCTTGCACCTACAGGTAGTTTTGCCTTTGCTGGGGCGAAACAGCTAAATAAAGATGGTGAAGAATATCTGAAAAAATATGATAAGATAAATACTCCCATGCGGCTTTATGCAACAGTTCAGGAAGAAAAAAATGGTTGTGGACCCTGTTATCTTGATTTAAGTAATATTAGTAAAGAAAAAGATGATGAGTTACGTCAATCTTTATTAGGTATGTGTCCAGGAATAGTTCTACAGTGGGTAGAACAGGGTGTTGAATCTAATCAATTAAAGGTTGAGATAGAGGGAACTGAACCATATATTGTAGGTGGTCATTGTCAGGCTGGTTACTGGGTTGATATTGATAGAAAGACCTCTTTAAAAGGATTATATGCTGCTGGTGATGTAGCAGGGGGAGCCCCTAAAAAATATGTTACTGGTGCCTTTGTAGAAGGAGAAACTGCTGTTATAAATGCCATAAAATCCATTCAGCAGGATCAGAAACCAGAAAATATTATTCCTTCCATTTTAATAGAAAAGGAATATGAGCGCGTTATTAAACCATTGTCTGTTAAAAATAGCACTACTGTAGAAGAGTTAGAAAATAGACTTCAGGAGATAATGGAGAAATATGCTGGAGGTAAAAGTACTTATTATGAACTGGAAAAGGGGAAATTACTTGAAGCCAGAAATCACTTAAAAAATTTACAAAGTGATCTTGAACAAATTAAGGCAGATACTTATCACCAGTTGATGTTAGCACATGAAGTGATTGATAGAGTGGATGTGGCACGACTTTTGGTAGAGCATCTTTTGCATCGTGAAGAGACTAGATGGCCAGGTTATCAAACTCGTATTGATCATCCTCTTAGGAAAAAAGAATGGTTGAAATTTATTAATTCTAGATTAAATCCTTGTACAGGAGAGATTGAAATACTAGAAAGGGAATATGTACCTAGAGAGCTAAAAAAACTGAAAGGGGTAGGTGAAGATGACGATTAGAATCAATCCTAATCTATGTAATGGATGTCCAGGGAGAAAAGAAGGTCGTTGTGAGAGAATCTGCCCCGGGAATTTGATAGAAAGAAAGCAGGGGAAGGCTGTAATAGAGCATAAATCCGATTGTTGGGATTGTGCAGCATGTGTTAAGGCTTGTCCGATGAATGCAATAGAAATTTACCTCCCAGAAGAAATAGGTGGTCAAGGAGCTAATCTACTGGCACAGGTCAAAGAAGACGAAATCCTTTGGATAATAAAGAATAATTCAGGGGATGACAAGAAATATCACCAGGCCAGGTGACTTAATTAAATCTAAAGAATAGTGATGATTGTGTTCTTTATAATTTGTTTTATTATGAAAATAGTATTAGCATTTTTAGCTATGAAATACTTAAAGTAGAAAATTATATTAAAAAGAGGAAGGTGTACTATAATGTCAGAGATTAATGTTAAGGTAAACGGTAAAGAAGAGATTCTTGAGGAAGGCAGCAGCCTACTAAGTTTATTGGAGAAAAAGGAAATTAATCCTGAAATAGCTGTAGTTAAGTTAAATGATGATATTATTGAAAAGAATCAATTAGGAGAAAAAGAACTGGTAGCCGATGACCAGATAGAAATAATCTTCTTTATGGGCGGGGGGGCTTTTGATTTTAGTGAAGAAGAGATTGAACGCTACAGCCGTCATATTATTTTACAGGATATTGGTGGAACAGGCCAACAGAAAATTAAGGAAGCCTCTGTTTTGGTTATTGGTGCAGGTGGGTTAGGCTCACCTGTTTCCTTATATCTGGCAGCTGCAGGGGTTGGCAAACTTGGTATTGTCGATAGTGATGTCGTTGATATGAGTAATTTACAGAGGCAGATAATCCATACTACCAATGATGTAGATCGTCCTAAAGTAAAATCAGCTGTCGAAAAATTAAATAGCATTAATCCTAATGTTGAAGTTATTACCTATAATACTTATCTAAATAAGGACAATATAGAAGAAATTATAAAAGACTATGACATTATTGTAGATGGTGTAGATAACTTTCCTACTCGTTATCTCTTAAATGATGCCTGTGTAATGAATGATAAAATCTTAGTAGAGGCAGGTATACTTAGATTTGAAGGACAGGTAATGACTATAGAACCAGGGGCAGGTCCCTGCTATCGTTGTGTTTTTACCAGTCCACCAGAAGAGGGAACTATACCCTCATGTCAGGAAGCTGGTGTCTTAGGCGCTATAGCGGGAACGATTGGTACTATTCAAGCTACTGAAGTCTTAAAGTTAATCACTGGTGTAGGTAGTCCATTAAATGGTAAAATATTGATCTATGATGCTAAAGAAATGGACTTTCGAAAAGTTGAAGTAAAGAAAAATCCTGATTGTCCTGTCTGTGGTGAAAATCCAACTATTACAGAATTGTTGGAATATGAGATTAGCTGTAATCTTCATAATTAAAGTTATATAGAATGATTTAAATGATATATGCTTAACGTTTAATTTTAACATTTCATATATATCTTGAAGAAGAGATTATAACATGAAGATTTCATATAAAAAACACATGAATTCAAAGAAAGGAAGCACATTATGAAAGAATTAGTTATTAAAAAAAACGATTATAAAATACTAATTGACCACTGTTTAGTAGAAAAACCACTGGAAGCCTGCGGAATTTTAGCTGGAGAAAAAAAGAATGAAAGATATCAGGTTAAAAAGGTTTATATTATGGAAAATACAAGTGCTAGTTCTGAGGAGTATTTGATGAAACCTGAAGAACAATTTGGCGTATTTAAGGATATTAGAGAAAGTGGTCTGGAACTTATTTCAATTTTTCACTCACACCCACATAGTCCATCACGACCATCTAATAAAGATATTGATATGGCCTATTATCCGGATGCTGTTTATATAATTATCTCTCTAATGAATATAGATGATATCGATTTTCGAGGATTTATAATTAGTAATAAATCATATGAAGAGGTTGAAATTATTGTTAAGGATTAAGTGTTAAGCTTTATCCTCAACAGTAATCATAAATATAAAAGAGAGTAGTGTCCAAATAAGTTGTGCTTGTTAGAACTGGGGATTTGTAGGATGTTTTTTAATATAGTGATAATTTTTTTTAGCTTATAAAACCTAGTAATTGTATCAGTTTGCTTGTTTATACTTTATTAAAAGATAAGTGATTAGGAATAAGTAAGGAGGACTTTTATTGATGGACCATTTACAGAAATTAGAGAATAAGAGTGTTCATATTCTAAGAGAAGCCTATAGTGAGTTTGAGAATTTATGTATGTTATGGTCAATAGGTAAGGATAGTACAGTATTACTCTGGTTGGCACGAAAGGCATTCTTTGGGCATGTTCCATTACCATTGGTACATATAGATACCAACTATAAAATTCCAGAGATGATAGAACACAGAGATAGGTTAGCAATAGAGTGGGAATTAGATATGGTCTATGGACAGAATCAAGAGGCCTTAGAAGAAAAACAGACATTTCCTGATGGGAATATTTCTAGACTAGTGTGTTGTAAATCACTTAAAAGTGAAGCATTGAAACACACTTTAAATGGAGAATGGCCTCGTTATCGTATGAATCATAATAACGGTAAATATGAAAGAGATAAAAATCAGGAACCTTATACAGGTGTTATTGTTGGTGTTAGGGCTGATGAAGAAGGAACCCGCTCCAAAGAGAGATATTTTTCGCCGCGTGATGGTAATAATGATTGGGACATCGGTGATCAACCACCAGAGTTCTGGGATCAATATAAGACAGACTTTTCTCCAGGTACCCATGTAAGAATTCATCCATTATTGGACTGGACTGAGCTGGATATCTGGGAATATATAGAGAGGGAGAATATTCCTATGGTATCACTATATTTTGATCAGGGTAATGGAACGAGATATCGTTCTCTTGGTTGTGCACCCTGTACAGATCCGGTAAAATCTACTGCAAAAAATGTTGCAGAAGTAATTGCAGAATTAAAAACTGGGAAATTTGTTAATATTGCAGAGCGTTCTGGACGTGCTCAAGATAAAGAAGATGGCGGTGGATTGGAAGAACTTCGTAAAGATGGCTATATGTAGTTAACTTAGAGGTTGGAGGTTGGA
>JBDNGI010000105.1:0-2131 GCA_041689345.1 Halanaerobiales bacterium | reverse complement strand
TTTCTTTTCTTCAATTAATTCCTGCATATTTTTATTTAATTTCTCAAGTTCTTCCCGCTTTCTATTTAGTTTATCTTCTTTCAATGGCCATTGACGGTTTAGCCGTTTCAAAGTATCTGATTTCTCTTGTAGCCTTTTAATCTCTGGTTCTAATCTACCCCGATTAAAGATATCGTCTTCTATTTTAGCCATTTCATTGATTTCTGCTGCTATAGTTTCTCGTTTTTCCTTTAAATCTTTCAATTCAGCACTGAACTGCTTGAATTTCTCCTCGATTTCCCGAGCCTGTTCCATTTTTAGCTCTGTACCAGCTTTATTAATATAGGCTTCGTAAATCTTACCATAACCCACTTTATAGGGATTATTAATATCACGATTGGGATTATCAGAGCGGTTATTTTCAAGATCCCATCTTTTTATAAGTTCATTAAGTTCTTGATCAATCTTATTTTTTAATTTCTCTACTGAAATACCTTCCAGTTCCATGACAGCTTTTCTCAAGAAAGCACTGACAGTATTGATAATACTATTATCTGTCACAATCTTTTTAACGGCTTCTTTTACTTCAAGCTGACGGGCAAAAACTACATTACCATATGTAGCCTGTCCAAAAGCAAACAATTCTTTTAAATAAGCCTCAATTTTTTTGCTACTCTTAAGTAACTGTCCATCTGGTAATTCAAGAACAATTGAATGATTCTCTCCCCATTCTTTCTTAAGTTTATATTGTTTATCATCAACAATAAATTCTAGACTCCCATTAATATAGTCTCCATCAGGATATGGCATGAATTTTTGTTTGAATTCTTTATCAGCGCCTAAATTCATTCTTAGTTTTGCCTCTTTAAAGATCGTAGCAAAAATTGCTTCAATCATGGTGCTTTTCCCTGCTTCATTAGGGCCAAGTATCACGTTTAAACCTTCCTGAAAAGAAACCTGGCGATTCTTTATACCGGCAAAAGTATCGGTTTGAAAACTATTTAGTCTCATTCTTTCACCTCTTTAATGATCTCATAGGCCAACTGCAGTGAGTCGTCTTCCTGAGAGGCCGCTAATTCCTTTAATACAAGGTGAGGAAAGGAATTTTCTGCAAATTCACGATCAATAACTTCTTCAGTAATCCTAATCTTCAATTCTTCATCTTCAATAATCAGATAGGCTAAACCCGTTCTAAGTTCTTGAAATACTTCCTCTTTCTCATCAAAAAGCCATTCTTCTATTCTCCCATTTAAAGATAATCTGACAATTTTTTTATCAGGCTCATTTTTTAAAAGTTTTTCTTTAATATTTATAAGATCATCCTGAGTTTCCACCTTATAAGTCAGGTCTTTAAAATTATATTTTCCAGTCTGTATTGTTCTGGCCTTTATATTTTTTTCTTCATCTATTTCAATTATCCAGGCTGTACCTTGATGCTGACAATCCAGACCATCAGGCTCTGGAGTACCAGCATTAAATACCTGTCTATTACTAAGCTCTTTTTTAAGAGGATATGATAGATGTGTGTGTCCCAAAAGCCATAAATCTAATCCCAATTTATTCAACTCAACTTCACTGATATTGAAATATTTATTAGAAAGATCAGGTGAAAGACCGACAAGGGCACCATGAACTATACCCAATTGATACTTTGCCTCTTCCAGACTGTTTAAATTAGCAATCCACTTAATCCTATTGGTTTCAGAATGTTTACTATCACAATAAGCAGGATAGACAACTACATCCAGATCAAAATCTTTCAAACTATATGGCCTATATTCATTTAGTAAAATAATATTACTATTAATATTATTAGCGAAATGCTCCCATAGTTCTACCATACCATTATCATAATCATGATTACCAGGTATAAGCAGCACACAATCACCAGCAAACTTTTCCAGAATAACAATAACCCTAATTATATCTTTTTTAGGTATATTAATTTTATCAAAAAGATGTCCAGCTATTACAAAGAGATTACATTGTTCTTCATTAGCCATTAAAATCATATTTTCCAGAGTTTCAAATCTTGCCTTAACCAGATCATTTTTTATCAGGTCGGGATAATTATTGAATTTCATTCCAATATGTAAATCACCAGTATGAAATATTTTTAAAGCCATCTTCCTCCCCCTTTATATCATATATA
>JBDNGI010000104.1:0-12511 GCA_041689345.1 Halanaerobiales bacterium | reverse complement strand
CAATACCTGAATCAAAAAAACCAATATACATATTTTCATCTCCAGTTATACATTTGAACCCTCTATCTCGCAAACTATACTTAAAACTATTATACACTATCAATTATATTTTTAAAACAGAGATAAATTTGTTACTCAGAAAATAAGGCATCTACAAACTTTTCGGCATCGAAATCCTGTAAATCATCAGCTGCTTCACCAACACCGATTAATTTAATAGGTATTCCTAATTCATTCTTGATTGCAATTACAATACCACCCTTGGCAGTACCATCAAGCTTAGTCAAAGCAATTCCATCTACATCTACAAATTCATTGAATAGTTTTGCTTGAATCATTGCATTCTGACCTGTTGTGGCATCAAGAACTAACAATACCTCTACATTAGCTCCCTCAGATTCCCTATCGATAACTCTTTTAACCTTTTTTAATTCTTCCATTAAATTCTTCTGTGTATGAAGCCGGCCGGCAGTATCAACTATTAATAAATCACAACTACGGGCTTTAGCTGCCTGTACAGCATCATATGCAACAGCAGCTGCATCAGAGCCCTCCTGTTGAGCGATAACATTAACTCCTGTTCTATCACCCCATATCTGCAATTGATCAATCGCAGCAGCCCGAAAAGTATCTCCAGCAGCTAACAAGATATTTTTATCCTGTTTTTTAAAGCGTTGTGCAATTTTAGCTATTGTAGTAGTCTTTCCAGCACCATTAACTCCAACAATCATTAATATATTTAATCCATCTTTAAGTTCAATATTATTGTTTTCTACTTTTAATAAATTACTTAACTCTTCTCTGAAAATATTGTTTAATTTCACAGGTTCATTAATATTATCATCGTTGACCCTCTCTTCAAGTTCGGCAACTAAATCCATAGTAGTCTTAACACCTACATCAGCTTGAATCAAAATTTCTTCTAACTCCTCAAAGAGTTGATCATCAATCTTTCCATAAGAGCTAAATAGATTAGTAACCCTATTGATAAAACCATCTCTTGTTTTACTAAGGCCACTTTTAAGTCGTGAAAAAAGGCTTTTCTTTTCTAATAAATCTTCGTTTTTTTGATTATTTTCAGGTTCTTCTTTTTTTACATTGATTTCTTCCCCGTGATCTTCTAATTCTTTTTCCTGCTCATTCTCATCATTTTTTTTAATTAAATTATTATTTTTATCTGCTAATTGTTCATTTTCCTTTGCTTCGTCATAATTATTTTTCTTGTCTTTATTTTTTTTAAAAATATTAAGCATAATTTATTTCTCCTTATTTAAAAATTGATTTAATATATTATCTTTTAGCCATTTCTTTTATTATATTCAAGTACTACACTCCCTAATCTCCAATCAATATTTTAATGTATTAAACAATCTCTTCATCTAATTTTAAAGATACTAATTTTGATACTCCTTTTTCTTCCATGGTAATACCATAGATTACATTAGCTTCTGTCATCATCAGTTTATTATGGGTAATTACCAGAAATTGAACAAATTCAGAGTGTTCTTTAAGATAATTAGCAAATCTCTTAACATTTGCATCATCCAATGGGGCATCAATCTCATCCAGTATATACATAGGACTTGGATTTACTTTTAAAAAAGCAAAAACCAGAGCAATAGCGGTAAGCGCCCTTTCTCCACCAGACATTAATGTCAATTTCTTCAACTGTTTCCCGGGGGGTTGTGCCTCAATCTCTACACCTGTTTCAAGTAAATTTTCGGGTTGAGTAAGGCGTAATTCTGCCTTTCCACCATCAAATAGACGTTCAAAAGTATTTTCAAACTGATCCTTTACTTCAGCAAAGGTTTGATAAAAGCGTTCAGCCATACTTTTTTCCAGTGCTTTTATAACCTTTTCAATAGAAGCTCTCGCTTGAAGCAGGTCGTCCTGTTGTTCTCGCAAATACTCCAGACGATCTATTAATTCCTGATATTCTTTTATAGCACCTATATTAACTGTACCTAGTTGTTTAATAGCATCTTTAAACTCTTTAATCTTATGTGATACCTGGGCATAATTGCTTATCTCAATTCTCTCGTCAATACCCTCTTCTGGAGAAACTTCATATTCCTCCATTAATCTATCAGCTATTTGTATATTTTTATCTTCTAATCTTGTTATTTTAAGGTCAACTTTATGATATTTATCTTTAATTAAACTTAAATCCTGTTGCTTTTTATTATAACTATTCTGCAGCTCTTTAAGGTCCTTTTCTTTCTTCTTAAATGCGTCTTGTCTTACACTATAATCTTTATCCATGTTATTAATTTGAACAGCGAAATCTTCCTTCATTTGGTTCAATTCTTTTCTTCTATCATCTATTTTCTTCAATTTATCTGCAAGTTCACTTATCATATTACAGAAATCTTTTTTTCTTATTGACAGATTTTTAAGTTCATTTAAAATTTTATTCTTTTCAGATAGCATATTATTCTTTTTTTGAGTAACTGTAGCCATTTCTACTCTATTTTCAGTTAATTTTTTATTTATCTCTTCTTCACTTTCTTCTAATCTTTTAACTTCAATTTCTTTAGTATTTATTTGACCCTTTTCTTTATTATGTTCACTATTTATCGTAGAAAATTGTCCTTCCAGACGTTGAATCAAAATATCATTATTACCTAACTGCTTATGATAATCTTCAAAATTTCTATCAATTAATTTTAACTCTATCTCCAATCTATTCTCTTCTTTTTGCATATTTATTAGATCTTTATTAAGATCATTTTTCTTAAATTCAAGTTGCTTTATCTGCTGCCCTTTCTCCTCCTGTAGTTCGTTAAGCTCATTTTTTTCTGATGTAAACCTATCTTTTTGATCAATTATTTCTTTGTATAGACTTTCATTTTCAACTACTGTTTTTTGTAGTTCCTCAATCTCCCTACTACGACCAAGAAGACCTCTATTATTATTACTCTGACTACCACCAGTTATAGCACCTGTAATATTAATAAACTCACCATCTAAAGTTACGATCTTTAAACTACTATTAATTTTTTTTGATAACTCAGTAGCACTATCAAGGTCCCTTGCAACTATTGTTTTACCAAGAAGACTTAACATTACCTGATCCAGTTTATCTTCGTACACTATAATATCTGATGCTAGCCCTAGATATCCTTTCATCTTATCAATATTTAATCTGTCGATAGCTGCTTTTCTTCCTGTAACCATATTCAGTGGTAAAAAAGTGGCTCTACCACCACTACTTGATTTCAAATATTTTACTGCTTTACGGGCAACACTATCATCTTCTGTAACAACATTTTGCAATTTTGCAGCAAGTGCTGTTTCAATAGCTAATTCATACTTTTTTTCAACTTTAATAAGATCAGCAACAACACCAATTATACCAGGTATTTTCTTATCCTCACTTAAAATGTTTTTTACACCGCGAAAATAACCCTGATAATCATCCTCCATCTCCTGTAATACCTTTAATCTAGATTGATTGCTATTTAACTTATCTTTAATTTTTTCAACATTAATACCAATATCCCTTATATAAGACTTTATTTCCTCTTCTTGTTTTTTAAATGATATTAATTCATTATTATTACTTATTAATTCTCTTTCAACCCTTTTATAACTTTTTGATATTTCTTTTTCTTGTAATATAATATCTTCAAGTTCTTGAGATAGATTCTTTCTTTTTTCAGCCATCTTTTCAATTTCGTGTTCAAGATAAAGTGTTTTTTCCTTTGATTTTTCCAATTCAGAATGTATTTCATTACGTTCCATATTATCATTAAGAATAAAGTTGCGTCTATCAAAAAGCTCACCTTTTTTTTCTTTTATCTTCTCTCTAAGTTGATTAAGTTCACCGCTTAGCAACTCTATTTTATTCTCTATATTATTTTCTTCATTTTTAATATTATCTATATTTTTATTAAAAATCTCTCTTTTTTGTATTAAATTAGTCTTTTCATTTTTAATACTTTCCAATTGTTCCTCATCTGTCATTTTTTCTCGTATAAGTCCATTATTACGTTCTGCAAGCACCTTTAGATTATTCTCTGCCTGCTCTCTTTTGATTTTGCTCTGATAGAGTTTTTCCTGTAGTTCTTTTAAAAAAGTTTCCTCAACTTCCAATTCTTCTATTTTATCTTCTAAAATATTATTTTTTGTATTTAAATCATCTTCCAGATTAGAAACCCTTTTTCTTAATACTTTTTCATCTTTTCTTGTTTCCCTTAATAATTGATAATTATCTTCCCAACGATCCAACAGCAGATTAATCTCCAGTTCTTTCAGTTCATTTTTCAATCGTTGATACTTAGCGGCTTTCTCTGCAGATCTCTTTAAGGGTTTTACCTGTTTATCTAACTCCCAGACCAGGTCTTTAATACGTTGTAAATCTTGTCTAGTTTTATCCAATCTTTTTTCAGCTTCCTGTTTTCTGGTCTTGTGTTTAACTATTCCCGCTGCTTCTTCAAACAAATCCCTTAGCTTTTCAGGTTTACTATTCAATATAGAATCTATTTTACCCTGTCCTACAATAGAATAAGAGTCCTTACCCAATCCTGTATCCATTAATAGTTCTTCAATGTCTTTTAAGCGACAAGAAGACCCATTCAAATAATAGTCACTTTGTCCATCATCTGAAACAGTACGTTTTATCCTAAGCTGTTTTTTTTCAATTGGCAGTGCATTACTAGAATTATCAAAATAAAGTGTTACACTTGCCTTCTTTAGTGGTTTAAAATCATCACTACCAGCAAAAATTATATCTGACATTCTACTTCCTCTAAGACTCTTAGCACTCTGTTCACCCATAGCCCATCTGATGGAATCCACAATATTACTCTTTCCACTTCCGTTAGGACCAACAATTGCAGTAAGAGGAGCAGGAAAATTTACAACGATAGCATTTGCAAAAGACTTAAATCCATCAATTTTAATTTTTTTTAAGAACATTATTTTTTCACCTCAGGCCACATGATAAAAACCTACCCACAATGGATAGGTTATATTCCATATTATAATATTCTTTATAAAAGATGAAAATCCTGCATATATTTTAATTCGGATTCTTTAACTTTTCGACTTCTTTATCACTTAAATATCTAAATTTACCTGTAGGCAATTGCTTTAAATCTAAGAAAGCAAATTTAATCCTGTTTAATTCTCTAACAGAATAACCGATCTTATCACACATTCTTCTAACCTGTCTATTTTTTCCCTCATGGATAGTTATATTAAATAAAGTAGTATGTTTTTTCTTTTTTATATCTTCAACACGAGCAGGTGCAGTGAGACCGTCATCCAGAACAATTCCCTTTTCAAGCCTGTCCAATTCCTGCTTAGTTGGATGACCTCCTACCTCCACTAAATAGGTCTTATCTACCATATGTGATGGATGTGTTAATGTATAGGTTAAATCTCCATCATTAGTAAGAATTAATATGCCACTTGTATTATAATCAAGCCTACCAACCGGATAAATCCTTTGAGTCACACCTTTTATTAGATCCAAAACTGTATTTCTTTCGCGAGGATCATCAACAGTCGAAATATACCCTGTTGGTTTATTTAATAGAATATATATATTTTTTTCATGAGAAATAGCTTTATCATCAACCTCTATAAGATCATCATCTGAAACCTTATATCCTTGTTCCTTAATTACTTGTCCATTTACTTTGACCCTACCCTGAGAAATTATATCTTCCGACTTTCGCCTAGAAGCCACGCCGGCATGAGCCATTACTTTTTGCAACCTTTCCATAAAAATCACCTCTATTAATAATTTATGTATATACTATACTATACTATGAACATTATTTCATGATAAATTTAAAAGTTCATCTGAATCAAGTCTTCTTTATATTATAACACATTACTAGACACTCTAAGTTATTACTTCTCCATAAATTCTAAGAATCCTCTTTAGAACGCTGAGATATAGTATTAAGCCAGTGCCAGAAACGTAAAAATACAGAATTGTAATTTACATCATTTTGAGACAGCAAATCGACTTCACCTATTGTTTTATTCTCTTGATCAACTATTTTTAAATATCCAATTACTTCTCCTTTATTAATTGGTAATTCTAATTCTGGTTTTAGATAAATCTCTTTTTTTAAATTAACCTTTCCACCATCCCTTAATATTAACATATAGATTGATCCACCTGCTATTAATCCTAATTCTCCTTCTCTTGATTCCTGCCAAGGGAATCTATAAACTATTTCACCCTTCTCAATCACTCTAACTCTTTTATATCTCTCTAGACCAAAATCAAGTAATCTACGGATATTAAGCCAATCATTTGAATCATTTAGGACAACAGCAACTACTTCCCGCCCATCTTTACTGGCAGAGGCTATTAAACATCTACCGGCTGTACGAGTATAGCCGGTCTTCCCACCGGTAATATCATCATATGACCATAGTAGTTTATTATGATTTCTTAATCCCCTGCCCCAATCATTATCAGCCCATGATATAGTTTTATGCTTTGTTTTAGTTATTTGACGAAATATTTTATTTTTAAAGGCATAACGCATTATCATAGCAAGATCGTAAGCAGTAGAATAGTGATTCGTGTTAGGTAATCCATTTGGATTAATAAAATTACTATTTATTGCACCCATCTCTTTTGCTTTCTTATTCATTAAATCTGCAAATTTATCTACAGAACCAGCTATATGCTCTGCAACAGCAATAGAAGCATCATTTCCAGATGCCAACATAACTCCATATAATAATTCTTCCAACTTTATCTCCTCACCTTCTTGAAGATAAATAGAAGAACCCTCTTGATAAGCAGCCCGTCTGCTAACCTTGACCATATCCTGAATATTCCCTTCTTCCAAGGCTACAATAGTAGTCAAAACTTTTGTTAGACTAGCTGGAAAACCCTTAACATGCATATGCTTGTCATATAAGACCTGACCTGTTTCTACATCAACAACAGCTGCGTTTTTTGCTGATATATTTGGCGCAGCTTTACATATAGTTGAAATAGATATAATAATTATTAAATACAAAAAAATACTTAAAAAGCACAACTTCTTTGACATAATTTCACCCACTCTGGAAGTTATTACTTTTTAAGTATATGCGTGTTGAGCGCATTTTATTAAATTTATACACTCTTATTTTTGCTTTTCCAATATTGTTTGAATCTGTTGTAATAGTTCTGGTGCAATATTTATCAGTCGTTCTGCGACAGCATTATTAGCAACTGGTAATAATCGAACCTGATCTTTTTTAACCACTAAGAAGGCCATTGGGTTTAACATAACTCCGGCACCACTACCTCCTGCAAAAGGCTTACTTTCATCTCCATTTTCTTTTTTATCTTTTCCGCTAGCGCTAGACTTAATCTCCCCACCACCAGCAGCAAAACCAAAAGAAACCTTAGAAATAGGTATAATAACTGTACCATCTGTAGTCTCTACTGGGTCTCCTACAATAGTATTCACATCTACCATGCTTTTTATGTTTGTCATAGCTGTATCCATTAATTTTTCAATCGGATGTTCCACCACTATATTAATCCTCCCTTTTCAAATAAAACGAATTACTATTAGAAATATATTTAGGTGTCCTAAGTATTGTCTCATCTGGATTTTAGCCTTAATGAAAAAAATCTCTTAAAGTCGAGATTACTAAGCCAGTGAAATAAACCCTTTATTATTGTAAGTATAATATTTCCTAAAAGGAGAGAAAATATACCCGAAAAATAGGTAGAAAATCTTTTATTATAGAAGTCAGGTTTTACGGCAAATTCTGCTTCACATAAAAAAGTTATTAAATCATTAGTGAATTTTAAAAGAATCCCTTTAAAAATCCAAATGAAACCATTACTTATCCCAGTATAGGCTGGATTAGTTAATCCATATTCAGTTTTCCAGTAAAGCTTATGACATTTTATTCTAAGTGTATTAATTATAATTTCATTCAGAGTTTTATCTTTTAGAAAACTAAGTACTTTTTTAATATTATTCATTTGAATATTGTCCCACTCAATTTCTTTCTCTAAATCTGTATCTACATTTTCTTCTTTAGAGTTTATTTTAATAAAAAATACATCTATTTCTGCAAATAATTTTGTAAATGCTAATAAAAACCGATTTTGCAAAAAAGGGATATGAATACTAATACCAAAAAAATTGACGAAAGTATAAACATCAAGCTTAAAATTATCATCTTGTCCTTTTCTACTATATTCAACTCTAACATTGACTGGAACAAAAAACACTAGTATAAATAATATAAAAACGGGAATTATGTAGATTAGCATAAAACCACTCCTTATAACTAATCTTATTAATTCCCTCATTTATCATAGGATATACCATTTTTTACAACAAAATTAACTAGAATCAAAATAAAAAGTTCCATTTACAAATAGGGTAAGTATCACCAAGTTTTAAAATAAGTGTAACTAGGTTCAGCTAAATCAAAAGGATTATCTGAATAAAGTATTCTCTATATCATTAGATGGTATCTCTAACTCTTCAAAGGATAATTCGGGTAATTTAGTTAAGTCCTGTAAATCAAAGTGTTGTAAAAAATCATCTGTAGTACCATATACAATTGGATTGCCCAGTGTATCCTTTCTACCTATCTCTTCAATCAAGGAATATTTACTAAGTGTCAGTAGTGTCTTTTCGGCTTTAACACCCCTTATCTCTTCAATCTCAGCCCTTGTTATAGGTTGTTTGTAGGCAATAATTGCTAGTGTTTCTAAGGCGGCCTGAGTCAACTTAGTTACTTTCTTGTTATGCATATCCCTTATTAAGCTAAAAAATTCTGCTTTAGTTACAAACAAAAAACCACTACTATATTCTTTTAAATAAAACCCATGACTATCACCTTGATAGTAGTCTGATATTTCTTTAATGATTTTTTTTACCTCTGATTTAGATATTTCAAGTAATCTACTCAAATCAGCAGCAGAAACTGGCTCTTCCGCTGAAAATATTAATGACTCAATCTCTGCTTGAAAAGTCTTCTTCACAACTACCACACCTTATTTTTTATTATTTAACTAAAACTCCGCAGCTTCTTTCCGTGCTTGAAGTCATGGCTAACCATGCTTTATGCGATAAATTCATCTGCAAAGTTTTAATTTAAACTAATATTAGAAAAAATCTTATCCTGTTTAATTTTTATCTTAGCCATTTTAGCAAGTTCCAATATACTCAAAAATGTTACTACAATTTCCATCCTATTATGACTATTAAGTATTAAATCCCTAAATGTTAGTCCAGAACTTACTCTTGATAATTTGTCTAATATAAAAGTAGTTTTATCTTCTATCTTAATTTCCTCAAAGTTTAATTGGTCCCAATCTCCTTTTACATCTTCATCTTCTACTTCTACTTCTTCTTTTTCAGATAAAGAGGCTAGTACACCTTGAAAGGCTTCCTGTAGTTCAAAGATTTCTATATCTAAATTAACTTCAATATCTTCACCGATAATATCGTATATATCAACTGCTCTAGGATAATATTTAGAACCTTCTTCTTCGAAATCTTGTAGTATTTCAGAGATTTTTTTAAAATAATGATATTCCCTTAGGCGTTCTACAAGATTGCTATCAGTTTCTTCTTCCCCATCTTCATGATTTTTAGGAAGCAAAGCTCGTATTTTTATCTCAATTAACTCAGCAGCGATGACCATAAATTCACTAGCCAAATCAAGGTTAAAATCTTTCAATTTATCCATATAAGCAAGGTATTGTTCTGCAATACTTGATAATGATATCTCACTTATTTCTATTCTGTTTTTCTTAACTAACTGATATAAGACTTCCAGAGGACCTTGAAAACTATCAAGCTTTATCTCATAAGGCATATATAGTCATCCTTTATATTAAAAAATTTGATAAGAAGTTTACTATAGGAAAAATAATCATTCCTAAAACACCGGTAAAAGCCAACAACATAATTACTACCATTCCTACTGGACCTTCTAATTTGTAAAAATACTTATCATATCTTGATGGTAAAAACCCCATCAATATCTTTGAGCCATCTAATGGTGGAAATGGTAAAAGATTAAAAACTGCAAGGCTTAAATTAATTATAACTGCAAGATATAAAAAGCTGGCAAATAACTCTAGTAATCGCATAGGTACAATATTAGTCATATTATTAGCAACTATATAAAATATCTTCAAAAAAAACGAAAAACATAGTGCCAGGAATACATTAGCACCAGGTCCGGCCAAACCAACCAACATCATACCCTTTCTAGGGTTTTTATAATACCTTGGATTTATTGGAACTGGTTTAGCCCATCCGATTCTTCTGGTAATAATCAAAACTAAACTCCCTACTGGATCAAGGTGACGTAAGGGATTCAAAGTGAGTCTGCCCATTATTTTAGGGGTTGGATCACCTAACATATAAGAAACCCGACCATGCATATATTCATGAAAAGATAATGATATTAATAAAACTGGAATTAATAGAATTAAACTAACAATATCCAAATTGATACACTCCATTCATTATTTATAATAAATTATTTTAAATAAATTTGATAATATTCAATTTCTTAATTTATAGTGGTTAGTAATTCAAATAACTTTTCATTCAATGGAATTACTTTAACTTCATTCTGATATATTAAACCATAAATAATACTTTAAACACACACTTTTAAAATTTACTTTCGACAATTAATTTCTCTACATAATCTAATTGCTCTTCACGAGTCTTTATATCCCCACGTAGACGAGCGTTATAAACATTATTAAGGATTTCTTTCATTGCTGGTCCAGGATCCATCCCCAATTCTAATAAATCGTTTCCATTTATATTTATTTCAATATGCTGTAAATATTCAAGATAGTTAAGAATATTTACTCTTGCCTTTTTCGAATCAGCTTTTAACATTAAAATAATAAGTTGTTCATTATAAAAATCTGAAAAAAAGTCTACTATTTCAACTGGGCTTAGATCTTTATCCAACTCTTTTAAAAGGCTCTTGCTATTATTATAAATCAATAAAATATCTTTATATTTTTCTTTTATATTCCACTTTCCTATATCCTCTAACAGTAATTGATCTGAAAATATAGCCATTCTCAATATCCATTCTTCTATATTATAATACTTTTCATCCAATTCTGCAAGATATGCTTCTAATTTCAAGGATTGTTCATAATATTTTTCTTTAATTTCAAAGTTTATATTTAACAATTTAAATATATTATAATCTACTAATAAATTAAAAAGTCCTTCTGTTAGTTTATTATGAAATAATAGTTCTAATTCTTTTAAAATCCTTTCTGGTGACAAACGTGAAAAATCAGCTGTTTGTATAGTTTCTTTAATTAGAGATGCCGTTTCTTCTTCAAAGCTAAAATTTAACCTAGCAGCAAGTCTAATACCCCGGATAATTCTGGTGGGATCATCTAAAAAGCTAAAACGATGTAAAGAACGCAATAAACCATCTTCCAAATCATTGACAGCTGAAAAATAGTCTAGCAATATACCCCAACGATCTGGATTTAAGCAAATAGTTAATGCATTTATAGTGTAATCCCTACGAAATAGGTCTTCCAACATATTGCTTGACTCTACCTCTGGTAAAGCCCCAGTATACTGATATACCTCTTTTCTTGTTTCAGCTAGATCAATAACAAAACCACTTGTTAGCTTGACACTTGCTGTCCTAAATTGACTATTATATGTGTATTCCCCATTTAATTCAGCTGCCAATTCTGGAATATAAGATTCTAAAGAGCCATCAATAGCAATATCTAAGTCCCTGTTCTCAGTTTCTAACAACATATCTCGAACCATACCACCAATTAAATATGCATTAACTCCGTTATTAACAGCAACTTGACCTGCACTTTTTAAAACGCCTAATACATTCTCTGGTAATTTAGCTACCCTTTTTGATAAATCAATCTCTTTTTTTATAATATCAATCATACTACTTCCATATCTATGTTTATGTTGGTATGGTGTATCATTTCCGTAATAAGAAGCTAGTACATTGCTCCTTGTTACTATACCTACAAGTTTCTCACCTTCTACAACAGGCAAACGCCCAACACCATATTCAATCATTAAACCCTGGGCTTTACTTACAGATGCCTCCACATTAATAGTAATCACTTCTTTTGTCATATATGCTTTTACAGGTGCATGCATAAGATTATGACCCTTTACTTTATATAAATCTCTTCTGGAAAACATACCTACAATTAGTTTATTCTCAATAACAACAAATCCATTATGACCATATTTTTTCATTAAATCCTCTACTTCTTGAATTTTAGTACTTGAAGATACTGTCCGAACAGGTGAAGACATAATTTTTCTAACCCGTAACAGGGGACGAACATTTTCTTTAATAATATCAATGAGTTTATTTGTTATTTCTTGAAGATTCTCTGTCTTTTGCCTGGCCGCTCCTGCTCCAGCATGACCTCCACCACCTAGTGCAGAACAAATCGTACCTATATTTACTGCCTCATCACTACTTCGACCTATTAGCTCAGCCTTTTCTCCTTTCAAAAAAATAATAAATAAAT
>JBDNGI010000103.1:0-8489 GCA_041689345.1 Halanaerobiales bacterium | reverse complement strand
GTACCACTACTCTTGCCTTTATTAAAAAATGAGTTTGGCTTTACTTATTCTCAGAGTGGTTTGCTTTTAACAGTTCATTTAGCTATGCGTTCAATTTTTACCTATGTTAGTGGACATTTGGGAGATAAATATGATAGAAGAATAATTATCTCCATAGGATTTATTATATCAACTATATTTTTAGGATATTTATATTGGGCAAGTACTGTTTATGCTGTGGTAATAAGTTTGGTATTACTTGCATTGGGTGTGGCAACTTTTCATCCACTTGCAACTGCGTTAGTTAGTGTAAATGCGAAAGAAGGGAAAGTTGGACTTAATATAGGTATTTTTGAATCTGTAGGTGCAGCTGGTATTGTTCTTGCTAGCCTGACTTTTGGTGTAATAGCGGAGAAATTTGACTGGAGGACAACTAGTCTTATTTTTGCTATTCCAGGTATCTTTTTGGCTATAGCTTACTTAAAAATGAAAAAACCAAAACTTGTAGAAAGATTTAAAAATGGGGAAGTTATTAGAAAGAGATATATAATGCTTTTTTTCTCTGGAATTGGTTTAAGGGAATTAACTCTGGGAGCAGTATTTTCTTTTCTGCCGACTTTCCTGGTTGATTACCAGGGTTTTTCTACAGCAGTATCATCTAGTATTATGGCTGTCTTTTTTTTGGGTAGTATTATTGGTGGATTTGTAGGGGGCTGGAATGCAGATTTCAGAAATCCTCTAACTGTAATTATATTGGCCTCAGTTTTATCTAGTCCTTTTTTATTAGGAATTACCTTTACAACAAAATTAGTTCCACTATTATTTGTTGTTTTAAATTTTGGCATCTTAAATGCAGGTTTCTTTACATCTCAAAATTGTTGGATAACAAGTATAAGTAATGACCAAAATAGAAGTAAAATTTTTGGAACAAGTTTTTTGATTGGTGGTATCGCTAATACAAGTTCACCTTTTATTTTTGGAATAATGGCTGACAATATCGGGCTGCTTAGTGCTTTTCGTTGGACTGTTGTACCGATTGCCCTTAGCATATTGATTTTCTTAAAAATATATAGTCTTGATTACCAAAAAAGGTTAAAAACAAAGGTAGAATTAGAAATTTAAGTTATTTAAAATAAATATAAAAATTACCCCCATTTAATTAGAAGGCCCTAAAGTGCAGGCCCAGGGGATTATTGGTAGTTAGCTATGGGAAAGTGGGTGGATTATATGGTGAAAGGCAAGGGGTGTTATATGGATAAAAGTAATAAGATATATAAATGTGATTTTCATATACACAGCTGCCTATCACCCTGTGCAGATATTTTGATGACACCTGGTAATATAATTAAAAAGGCTCTTGAAGTAGGATTGGATATTATAGCTATAACAGACCACAATACTGCTGGCAATGTGGGAGCAGCGCTACGTATAGCTGCTGATACTGACTTGCTTATAATTCCCGGGATGGAAGTTGAAAGTGTTGAAGAGGTACATCTTTTATGTTTCTTTGATAATATAGAACAGTTGAAAAAGTGGGATAAAATAGTTGATAAGGCCCTACCTGATATGGGAGATGATGAAGAGGTTTTTGGCTACCAGTTGTTAACAGATGAAGAAGACGAATATATTGCTAAAGAAGTAAAATTATTGGCTACTGCTATTAGTTTATCTCTTGATGAAATAGTTGAGAAAGTTAATTTTTTGGGTGGAATAGTTATTCCATCACATGTTGACCGTCTATATAATAGTATAATTGGTCAACTTGGTTTTATTCCTCAAGAACTTGGTATATCTGCAATAGAGTTGTCTAAAAATGCTGATCCCGAAAAATTCCTCATAAAGTATCCCTATCTAAAAGACTATTTCTATATTGTAAGTTCAGATAGTCATTATCTTCAGGATATTAAGGTTTGGACTAAGGTTAGTTCACATAGTTTAGTTAGCTTAGGAATTAATTTGATTCAAATGGAGAATTAGAAAGGTAGGATACTATGAAAAATTGTAGATATAATAAAGAAGTTGCTAGAGCTATATTTCGCAGACCCCCGATTCGTATTCCGGCTATATTTTATGATTATAATGGTGAAGAGTTGAGTTTTTATAATAATGATATAGATGAAAATAGTAAAGCTACTAGAGTGGGGTTTCGTTTGAATGATAATACAGACATAAGGTTTGTAAATGGTGATAAAAGCAAGGTGAATTTTGAGCATAATAAAGGAGAGGAATGGGAGGAGGATGAATGGTTATCAATTAATTTAAAAGATGGTGAATGGTTATCATATAGGATAAATATCCGACCATTTCTTGAACAGCAATCTCTTATTATAGAAGTGTCTGCACAGGGCAAGTGTGGAGAATTAGTAGTATATGTAGACGGTAAAAAGATAGGCGGTATAGTATCTTCTAGTGATTGGCAAACGCTATCAGTAGGGAGAGGAGTTTTACTAGATGCAGATGTACATCAAATCAAATTAAAGGCTAATAAAGGCCAGGTTTCAATAAAATGGTTCCATATTATAGCCTAAGGGGTGTAATATAGAATCATTAATCCTGCCCTTGAGATTATATTCACATGTTTTTGAATTTGCAGAAAATTATATATTTATTTTTACTGAAGATATTCTATTGACATAGCCTACTTACTAACATATAATAGGCATAGAAAATAGTTTTTGATTTTATAATAGGTAAAATATTAGGTTTAAAAGGGATAAATATAATTTTTTGGGATTTTTTTATTTCTCTTTTTTTGCTGGATATTGCTAAATCTATCACAAAGTTGACTTAATAAATAATCTTTAAATACTTTATATATACTTTAATATTTTATTAATCTATTATTTCCAAATTATTAAAAGGGGGTTAGAGAAAAATGGCATGTACTTGTGGTAATGAAAAGGAAAGTCGAGAGAGGTATTTTGCTCCACTAACAGATATTTTAAATAATTATGATAAGGAAGAAAGATATTTGATCCCTATTCTACAGGATGCTCAGGATGCGTATGGTTATTTGCCAGAAGATGTTATAAAAAAAATAGCATCTAGCTTGGATCTATCACTAAGTCAGGTATATGGAGTTGTTACTTTTTATACTCAGTTTCATTTGGAACCAAGGGGAGAGAATATTGTCCGTGTTTGTACTGGAACAGCCTGTCACGTCCGGGGTGCTTCAGATGTATTGAAGGCTATACAGGATGAGTTGGGTATAGAAAGTGGAGAAACTACAGATGATTTGAAATATACACTTGAGACAGTTGCTTGTATTGGTGCCTGTGGATTGGCTCCTGTTATCATGATAAATGATGATACACATGGTCGTTTGACACCAGAGAAAGTTCCGGGAATCTTAGCTAATCATTAATATTTAATAAGACTTGTAGTTAGATTATTAAAGTAATTTAGTTTGATAATTAAGTGAAATATATAGCTAAGTAAATCTATAAGAGAAAGTGATAAAGTTATGAGGGAATTATCATTACACATTATGGATATTGTACAGAACTCTATTGCGGCGGGTGCTGAGCTTATTGAAATAATCATTGATGAAGATATTGAGGAAGATTTGCTTCTTATTAAGATTATAGATAATGGAAGCGGTATATCAGAGGATAAGTTAGCATATATTACTGATCCCTTTATTACTTCAAGGACTACCCGAGAGGTTGGTCTTGGACTATCGCTTTTTAAAGAGGCTGCCAAGCGCTGTGAAGGGGATTTGGCAATAGAGTCAGTACTGGGGCAGGGGACGGAAGTCAAAGTGTATTTTAAGTATAGTCATATTGATAGGGCCCCATTAGGAGATATAAAGGGAACCTTAATATCACTGCTCTCTGTTAATCCTGATATTGATTTTATTTATCAACATATATACCAGGAAAAATCTTTTGTTTTTAATACTGTTGAGGTAAAGAAGGAATTAGATGGTATGGATATTAATAAACCTAAAATTTTGAAGTGGATAGATGGATATATTGAAGAAGGATTAGAAGGCTTGAGATCTTAAGTGGGAGTATTAGTAATGCTATGAAATAGCTTTTGACTGAAAAGTTGCTTAAGGTTATTTTTTATAAAGCGTCAGAAGAAAAAATGGTCAGAAGAATTATATGGAGGTGACTTATAAGTGAAATCACTTAAAGAATTAAAGGAATTAAGGGAAAGTCTCCAAAAAGACATGTCAGCAAGGGATAATACGGATAAACCGAAGATTATTATTGGTATGGGGACATGTGGAATCGCTGCTGGTGCTCGAAATATATTAAAGGCTGTCCTTGTTGAAATAGAAAAAAGAGAGTTAGATGTTAATGTTACGCAGACTGGCTGTATCGGCATGTGTGAGAAAGAACCACTACTGGATATTAAATTACCTGGTAAAGATAGAATAACCTATGGTAATCTAGAAGAAAAGGATGTTAAGAAAATAATAATAGAGCATGTTATAAACGGCAATATGGTTGAAGAATTAGCCATAGCTCGTTTTGAGGAAGGGGGAGAATAGTCATGAATCATTCAATTTATCGTTCTCATGTATTAATCTGTACTGGAACTGGTTGTGTTTCTTCAGGGGCTAATACTTTGAAGACTTCCCTGGTAGATGCTTTGGAAAAACATGATCTAGTTGGGGAAATAAAAGTTGTTGATACAGGATGTCATGGTTTCTGTGAAAAAGGACCGATAATGATTGTTTATCCTGAAGGTGTATTCTATTGTCAGGTCTCTGGAGAAGATGTGGAAGATATTGTTGAAGAACACCTCCTAAAAGGTAGAATTGTTGATAGACTCCTTTTTAAAGAACCACTAACTGAAGAGAGTATTCCTGCTTATCAGGATATAGATTTTTATAAAAAACAGCAGAGAATTGTTCTTGCCAATTGTGGGAAGATCAATCCAGAAAGTATTAATGAATATATAGCGGTAGGTGGTTATGAAGCAGCAGGTAAAGCAATTACTGAAATGACAGCAGAAGAGGTTATTGAAGAAGTTAAAAACTCTGGTCTCCGTGGACGTGGTGGTGGTGGTTTCCCAACAGGGTTGAAATGGGATTTCACAAGGAAGGCAGCAGGAGATAAAAAATATGTAATCTGTAATGCTGATGAGGGTGACCCCGGGGCATTTATGGATCGTAGTTTGTTGGAAGGTGACCCACACCGCATTATAGAAGGTATGATTATTTCTGCTTATGCTATTGGTGCTGATGAGGGTTATGTTTATGTTAGAGCTGAGTATCCATTAGCTATTAAAAGACTGCAAATAGCAATTGATCAGGCTGAAGAATTGGGCCTACTTGGTGATAATCTTTTTAGTAGTGATTTTAGTTTTAATCTGCATATTAAAAAGGGTGCTGGGGCCTTTGTCTGTGGTGAAGAGACAGCATTGATGGCTTCTATTGAAGGTCAAAGGGGTATGCCTAGACCTAAACCACCTTTTCCGGCTAATAAAGGTCTTTGGGGAAAACCCACAAATATAAATAATGTTGAGACCTTTGGAAATGTCCCTTTTATTATTAAAGAGGGCGCCGGAGCTTATAGTTCTGTAGGTACTGAGAAGAGTACAGGTACTAAAGTATTTGCTTTAACTGGTAAGATTAATAATACTGGTTTGGTTGAAGTACCAATGGGTATTAGTTTACGTGAAATTATCTATGATATAGGTGGGGGATTGAACCAGGGTAAGAAATTTAAGGCTGTTCAAACTGGTGGACCATCAGGTGGATGTATTACTGCAGAATACCTTGATCTTCCAATTGATTATGATTCCTTAATAGAGGTTGGAGCAATGATGGGTTCGGGTGGTATGGTTGTAATGGATGAAAGCACCTGTATGGTTGATGTTGCTAGATTCTTCCTCAACTTTACCCAGAGTGAGTCCTGTGGTAAATGTACACCATGTCGTGAAGGAACAAAGAGAATGTTAGAGATTTTGAATAGAATTTGTGATGGTGAAGGAAAAGAAGGGGATATCGAATTATTATTAGAACTAGGTGAGCAGATTAAGGATACTTCCCTTTGTGGATTGGGTCAAACTGCACCAAATCCTGTTTTGAGTACAGTTCAATATTTCCGTGATGAATATGAGGCTCATATAAATGATAAGAGTTGTCCTGCTAATGTATGTGAGGGTATGGCTTCAGCTTATATTATTGATGAAGATACCTGTGTTGGCTGTGGAATGTGTACTAAGGTTTGTCCAGTTGATGCAATTAGTGGTAAACCAAAAGAGGCTTATGTTATTGATGAAGCCCTTTGTATTTCTTGTGGTGCATGTGAGTCTAAATGTCCTGTAAGTGCTATTTCTCAAGGCTAATATCTGAATAAATTGGCCTAATGGCCATAATATAAAAGGAAAATTTAGCTGAAATTATATGGAAAAATATGATTGGGCATAATTTTCTAGACATTAAGAAAGGGAGTGTCGTGTGATGAGTAAAATCACCTTAACTATAGATGATCAAGAAATTAAGGTTGAAGCGGGTAAGACAGTATTACAAGCGGCACAGGAAGTAGGTATTAATGTACCAACTCTCTGTTATCATCCTGACTTGACATTACATGGTTCCTGTCGTGTATGTGTGGTTGAGAATGTTGATAATAGTAGATTGGTTGCTTCATGTGTTACACCTGCTATGGACGGAATGAAGATAAGTACACGTAGTGCCCGGGCTAGAAGGGCCAGAAAAAGGAATGTTGAGTTACTATTAGCAAATCACCCTAATGATTGTCTGGGTTGTGATCGTAATGGAACCTGTGAATTACAAGATATCACCCATGAAATGGGTATTGTTAGGGAAGATGTAGATCGTTTTGCAGGTGATAAAAGGGATCTTCCTGTTGAGAATACAGGTCCTTCATTGAAAAGAGACCCTAATAAATGTATACTTTGTGGACGTTGTGTAAGGGTATGTGAAGAAGTTCAGGGTGTTTCTGCACTACAGTTTAGTAATCGTGGTTTTGATTCGATTGTAACTACTGCCTTTAACTTACCTCAGAGTGAAATTAATTGTGCTAATTGTGGACAATGTGCTACTGTATGTCCCGTTGGTGCTATTACTGAAATTAGTGAAATAAACGATGTATGGGCAGCCTTAGAAGATCCAGATAAACATGTTGTTGTGCAGACTGCTCCAACTATTCAGGCTACCATTGGGGAAGAATTTGGTATGGAACCAGGTACAGTTGTGACAGGAAAATTGGTTGCGGCTTTAAATAAGCTTGGATTTGATAAGGTGTTTTCAACAGAGTTCAGTGCTGACCTTACAATTCTGGAGGAAGGTAATGAATTTATAAAAAGGGTACAAGGGGATAAGAATCTACCCCATATTACTTCCTGTTGTCCAGGTTGGGTAAAGTTTGCTGAACATAATTACTCTGATCTCCTTAACCATCTATCTACTGCTAAATCACCACAGCAAATGTTCTCTGCCATTACTAAAACCTATTATGCTGAAAAGGCTGATATAGATCCTGAGAATATCTATACTGTATCTATTATGCCCTGTACAGCTAAAAAGTTTGAGAAAGAAAGAGAAGAACATCGTGATAGTGGGTATCAGGATACTGATGCAGTTCTTACTACAAGGGAATTGGCCAGAATGATTAAGGAAATTGGTCTTGACTTCGTTAATCTTGCTGATGATAATTATGATGAAATTCTGGGTGAGATAACTGGTGCTGCTACTATCTTTGGTACTACTGGTGGAGTTACTGAAGCAGCTCTTAGGACTGTTAAAGAAGTATTGACAGGTGAGGAGTTAGAAAAGCTAAATCTTGGATTTATGGGTATTAGTGAGGCTGAAGTTGAAATTGAAGGTAAGGTATTTAATATAGCAATTGCCAGTGGGCTTGGTAATGCTGCCAAGCTGCTTGATGAGGTAAGGGCTGGTAATTCAAAATATGACTGGATAGAAGTTATGGCCTGTCCACATGGTTGTGTAGGCGGTGGTGGTCAACCCCTTCTAATTAGTAATGAGAAGAAAAGTAAAAGGGCTCAGGGATTGGCTAATATTGACAAGAGTAATATTATTCGTAAATCCCATGAGAATCCTGATGTTGTTAAACTTTACGAGGAATTTCTGGGTGAACCACTTAGTGGAGAATCTCATCACTTATTGCATACTACCTATCGTAAAAGGGATAAGAACTAAGAGGAAAAAATTATAAGTAATATTGTTTAATAAAAAATCCCCTAACTTAATTTAAAGTTTGGGGGATTTTTGATTTTAATGTTCGTTTGGTTAATATCTGAAAATACTAGTATAATAAAGTGTGTTCTTAGTTTCAGTGTGAGGCGATATTGGACCATTATTAATTTAAAATCAACTGTGTTCTCTTGACAACGAACAGTTGTTTTGATATACTGTAGATAATATATAATAATTATACTAATATATAAAAGAGTAAATTTTTAAATAATTGAAAATAATTAATAAAATAAAAAGGAAGGGGGAGTAATGTATAATGGGTGATAAAATGGATGAATTACTTAAGGGTTTTTATAACTTTAAAAAATCGATG
>JBDNGI010000102.1:0-6876 GCA_041689345.1 Halanaerobiales bacterium | reverse complement strand
TCTCTCAGTTTTGCAGCCGCAGTTACTTCTCTTTATCCTTTAGGAATTCCAGTTATTTTAGTTATTTGGGAAAAGACTTTACCAACTTGACTTTTTCAGCAAAAATAACAATTTTACAATTTCCTTCATCGAAATCGAATCTATCTTTACATTTATCTCTCACTTTATCTTCATGTCTTCGATCATCTCTATAATCTTCTTGTCTTCGGCTATCTTGATTTCTTTTACTAATATAGTTATCATTACTCATTAAATCATCTCCTTTATATATCTAGTGTTAGACCTTAACATATTTACATTATTATATTAAATTCGATAATAAATGTGAAAAAAACTAATTTTTCGAAAAGAAAGATAAGTAAGCTAGAGGGTCTTGCCAAAGATATTACGAAACATCAAAGATAACTGTATGCAGGATTTATTTGCAGTTATCTTGAATATTAATATAAAGATGAATTTATTCTTTTTCCAATAATAAACTAAGATAAAGAGGTGAACTATATGAGCAAATTAAGCAGATTTGGTGTATCAATAGAAGAAGAGCTACTTAATAAATTTGATGACTTAATCAGCGGTAAATATAATAATAGATCTGAAGCCATCAGGGATATGATCAGAGACAAATTGATTGAAGAAAAATGGACAACAAGTATGGACGATATAATAGGGTCTATTACATTACTATACGACCATCACCAAAGGGGATTAACTGAAAAAATGTTAGAAACCCAACATAACTATCATCATATCTTTAAATCAAACCTACATCTCCATTTGAGTCATGATTTTTGCCTTGAAGTAATTATTGTAGAAGGAAAAGCTGAAGAAGTAGAACAAGCTGCCGGTAAGTTAATTGGCCTGCGTGGTGTTAAGCACGGCAAATTAGTTGTAACCAGTAGTGGAGAAGACCTGTGAACCTCTCGGTAATTGAATTACCGAGGATTCTTAGTATTTCTCATAAATTAAGACTTGATTCACGTGGGGTTTTTATTCCACCTGAATCTTAGTCAATTTATTTCAAATCTTGTTGGCGCTTACCTCACTTCTAGAAGTGTGAATCTTAGTAGCAGCCTTAGGATTAAGTATTATTCACAAGTTCCTTCATTTTATCAATAAAATATTGGTCTTTAAGATTAAATTTTAATTCAACTCTGCGTGATTTTTGTCTATTTATAGCACCATCTTCATCCCTAATCAAGGAACTCTCAGACTTCCCATTAGCAGATATATAGTACTTAAGATCTTCTTTATACTGAAAATTAGTAAATTGATCACTTAGAATGTATTTAACCACATTTGCAGCCCTTCTTTGAGAAAGGTCAAGATTGGACATATAGTCACCAATATCATCAGTATGACCCTCAATAATTATCTGAGAAATATTATCTTTGTTTTTTTCATTAAGGAGTACCCCGACATACTCAGGAATAAAATCTTGCAACATCTCCCTAAATATAGGTTTTATCTGGGCTGATCCTGTATCAAATAAAACTTCACCACTAAAAGAAATAGCACCTGTATTCTCATCAAAATTTATAGTAATGTCAGAACTCTTAAATTTACTACTAAGGTCACGTACTATTGTCTCTCTAAAACCAACTATTTCTTCTATTCGATTATTAATCATGTTTTTCATCATGTCACGGGCCTCTTGAGTCTGCTGGGTAGAAACCTGAGCTACAAAAATATATGATACTAAAACCAATAGTATTACAAGAATTATTACACTTAGCAGATCAGTAAAAGTTGGCCAAAAGTTCTCTTCACTATCCTGTGAGTTTAGGATATTTCTATTCTGCCCCAGCATTTCGATCCCTCTCTTTATGTTCAGCTTCTACTAATTTTGTAAACTCTTTTATTGATATATTATGACTATTTATGTTATTTTCTATACTTTTTACTACTATCGTTAAGTCTTTAATTACACCCTCTAAATCATTAGCATTAAAAGCTAATCCCCCTAAATATTTTGCCATAGTAGACTCATTCTCATCAAATTTATCTGCTAAAGAGTCCAAGCCACTACTAATTATTTTATTAGAAAGACTGACATGTTCTGAAAATGTTTTGACATTACGATTCATCTCACTATTATAACTACTCTTAATACCCTCTAGACTATTATTTAAGTATTCAACATTATCCTGGAAAGTTACAGCAACTTCTTGTCTCAATGAGTCTACTCCTTTGACAACATTTTGGTAATTCTCTGCTAGTTCAAGCTGTTGTTCAGAAGTATTCTGGAACACCTCAAACAGACCATCTAATTTATCAGTATCATTTATCAGCTGATCCCTGAAAAGAAGATAGTTTTCCTTTAATTCTGCCCGGGAAAGAGAGGATTTTTCACTGATATCTTTAAGTACCTCTATAGTTTCTCCCTGTGTATCAAAATTGTTTTTTATTAATTCAGCTACTTTATTCTGATGTTGGTTTAGATCATCAATACCATTAAATAACTTATCCAGCTTTAATGATAAAATATGGACATCTTTAGTAAAATCCTTGGTAAAATCCCTATTTGTCTGGTAAAAATCTTTAAGGTCATTCATGCTGCCTGCAAGATTAGTATTAAATGTCTCCATATAAGCTGCAGCTTCCTCAAATTGTTGAGAAAATTGTCCAAAACCCTTTAAATCTGCATGTATTTTATTATTCAAATCAATAAGTTGATCAAAACCATCCTTGATCCCCTGTTCTATACCCTTAATTGCTTTAGTCAAAAATGATTTTTTTGCTATTTTAATTTCATTATCAAGATAGTTCTCAGTTCTAGCCATAATTCCAGCCAAAAATTGTTCCGCATTAAATAACTTTAAGATAAAAGTAGTAGACAAAGCCAGGCTCATTCCTATAATACTGGTAGCAAAAGCAGTACCCATACCTGACAAAACCGGGGATATGCTATCCAGACCTGCTAATAAACCCTCTGGACTATTAAGCACATTTACTAATGAGGTATATATACCAACAAATGTCCCCAGGACCCCTACCAGAATAAATAATGAAACTGTATCTTTTATAAATTTAATTGCACTAATTAAAGGCACTTTGATAATATTCATTAAAGGCAGTGGAATTAGAATAGCTTTATATGTTGAAAAGAAATCATCTATATAAGCCCGTGTATTAATATCGTTAACCGAAATCTTTACTAAGTCTTCAAAGCCTTCAACCAACTTTCTCAGCGGTCTTTTATATATATATCCATTCTTCAACTTCCTATTTAATGATAAAAGATTAGTCCAGATTATAATATATAGAAAAATATCTATAATAAACATTAAACCAAGTATATAAAAAACTATTAAACTAAGTGGATCTTTACTTATACCTTCAGCAATTATCTTAATTATATCCATTTACACTTCCCCCGTTAAATAAAATTAATACAATCCCAATATTGATAAATAAATTGGTGATCAAATTCCTTTTCAATAGTCTTGCTAGTATTTTCTTCACTAACAGATATTAGTCTGATTTCTTTCCCATAATCCCTATACTTTCGTGCTATATTAATAAAATGCTTATCTCCTGTTAATAATAATACACTATCCAGCTTATTAAAAGCATTTCCCATAACTTCAATCAATTTGTTATCATCTGTATCTATAAACTCACCATCAATATTTATCTTTGCTGCAGCAGTTTGGTTCTCGACAGTTAAAATCTCAAATCCATATGATTCAAGATAGTCTTTTATATCAAAGATCAAATCATACTTATCTTCCTTAAACACTTGCCCCTGGTATTCAGGCAGAAAAACTACCGCGACTTTTTTGACTATATTTCTAGCATCCTTTCTACCAAATATTGCTTCAAATAATTTATTAAAGTCTATCTCCATCCGAGAATATTCGGTATACATAGGTGTCAGTATGTTAGCAGCATCAAGAAAAACCCCTATGTTCTGTTTCTGTGTTTTAGTTTTTAAATTTCCAGTTAAATCCTCTCGAATTTCTGAAAAGCTATTATAAGTAATTGCAGAATACTTATTATAGAGAAGGGGTTCTATTAACCTACCCTCTATTTTTCCAAACCATTTTTCCTGATAGAGACGTGCATCGAACTTCTCTGTATCCTGTAAATAAAATTTATTAAGTAAAAAGGCGAAGGACTTTAAATTGTGTTCAATTATAGACTCCTTATCTGTTCTCTTTAGATACTGTAAATTATTAAACCCAATAAAATATTTAATACTAGCATCTGGCCTGTATAAAAAATCATCAGGCTCAATTTTATTATGAGAAACCTTATAACCCTCTTCTGTTAAAAAGCTAAAAAATTCTATAATTTGTAAAAGCCATTTATTACTATTACTTAAATTTTTAGCAATATCTTGATATTTATATATTTTAGAATCTTTAATAAAAGGTATAGGAAATGTCAATATATTATTAAAAGAATTACTAACATTCAACTCATCATTACAATACATACTTAATAAAGTTATCTCTTCCTCGGAAAAACCAACTGGCAGGATTTCCTTACCAAACATCTCTTCTATAGGTATCTTTCTATAATTAACAGAGGGAATAAAATCATGCTTTCCTGCTAATGTCGAGATGATACACAATTGGCTATATATTTTTTCTATAATACGATGGCCATCTTCCACATCTCTAGGTATTATCAAAAACTTCTCTTTAGCCATAATAATGCCCCTGTTCTTAAGTTTTTTTGACAAATTTTGAATATATATTAATTATAACACAATTCTTTGCTGATTGTTAATACCTTTTATCCCAAAGGTCTTAAGACGACTAGCAAAACCTAGAACTTTAGATCATCCTTTACTGCTTTCTTTATATTTTCTCAACAAATACATATATTTACTTTCAGCAGCCCTTAATAAAAATGCTGCATGGTCAACTAATTCAGGTTCTGATACATTATTAAAATAACTTTGGGCTTCCTGCCATTCCAGGCGTGCTTTTCCTAAGTATTCTTTCATATCAGGTTCATGTTCTCTTACTATACTATTGTCTTCTAGAATGGGCTGCCATGTTTCTTTAAACCTCTCTAACAAACCAGAAAATTGATTTTTAATCTCTACTAACATCATAATCTTACCCCCTTAAAAATATATAATGTTACTTAATAAGCATTAATCTAACACCAATAGCCAATAATATAATTCCAATAAACTTAAACCAGGTAAAGGGAATTTTATCAAGGCCAAAGGCCCCTAAATGATCAAGCACACATGCTGTAGATACCTGTGCGGTTACTATAGCTGTCGTTGTAACAGCAACCCCTAGCTCTGGAATACTGACAATTACAGTATAACTTATAATAACTCCAAGTATTCCTCCCAGATATAAATACCAGGGTGCCTCCTTCCAGGCCTGTATATTTCCCTTACTTATATTCAATAATAAAATAATTATTAGTATTATTGTTGCTGTAAAATGTACAATAAATGAGGCCTCAAAAATACCTATTTTTTTCCCTAAAACTGAATTTAAAGAACCCTGTAAAGCCATAGTTAAACCTGCAATAGCAGCTAGAACCAAAAATAGTAAAGAATGTCCAAACAAAAAAACACCCCATCTCTTTCCTTCTTTATTTTTGACTTATTTGATTGATTTTATACCTACATGATTATTTTTCACTTGATTTGTCTATAACTTTATAGTTTATAGTGAAGAAATAAACTATATAACTTGACATACTGTTGTAAGGTTATATTTGTTATAATGAAGATGTCATCAATTTAAGGAGGTAATAAATCATGGAAAATAGTCCACACTTATTAGATATGAGCAAAGAGTTTGAAGGGAAACGAGCACTGGTGACTATATTGCAGCTCGCTTTTTATTGCTTCATCAAATAAACCTGATCCGGATGCTTATGTAATTTGTTTTTCGGACGATGCGATTGTTTACGCGCATTTGAGTTAGACTACTTTAAAGCCTATAAGGAGGTAAAATATGATTGTAAATAATTTGCTATTGAAGCTGAAAGACAAATCCCCAGACAATATTAAACAAACACAGAATGTTCTGTTAATTACGAAAGGGAAAATCGGGGTTCTCTTGACCATGCAAGGCAAAATAAATATACGGCAAGGACAATTCCCTGACATTCCCAGGAGTTCTAGCTATAACTGCACCTAACCACGCCCCTCCAACTTTTCCAATAACTCCTGTAAGGAAGTAGACAGTGACCAAAGCTAAAGGGGAATCCATAATCACACCTCTTCTTCAAAAAAATCCACATCAAAATGTAGATTTCAAATTTTATACCGATTTTTCTACCATATTTTCGTGTGCTTCCCCCGCCTTAACCACTGCATACTTAGTTGCAAATGGACCAAACACCTCTGTAAGGGCTGCCGTAAATAGCAAAACATTAAAAACTAGCAGACCTACTTTAGGTGCTGCCACAAAGTGTTTTTGAACGCTATAAGCCAGTGCTATTGCAACACCACTCTGAGGTAGCAATGCAAACCCAATATATTTTTTAACCTTTTCTGGGGCTTGCCCCAGAGTTGCTCCTAATCTTGCACCTGATATCTTTCCTATAACTCTAGCAATTAAATAAACAAAGGCAACAAGCAAGAAACTAGTTGAAGCAATACTTGTTAGTTGAATTTCTGTACCTGCTAGAATAAAAAACATAGCATATAAAGGTGTGGTCAGTGTATCCAAGTAGTTACTTATACCAAGATTTTTCCTGGCAAAATTACGATAAGCAAAACCAACTGTCATATTTGTTATCAAAGGGGAAAAATTTAATAAAAGTGCCATAGCTGAAGCACCAATAATTGTTGTTACCAGAGTCAATATTTTCTTAGTATCATCTTCAAAAGTACTAATTAATTTTTGAGAAAGATACCCTATAATAAGACCAAGTAAAATCGAACCAAAGATC
>JBDNGI010000101.1:0-3708 GCA_041689345.1 Halanaerobiales bacterium | reverse complement strand
GGTCTTCTAGGGATATTTTACTTTCATTCTGTTGACTTCTTTTTTGAATATCACTTTTTCGTGCTCCAGCAACTTGGCGAGCTTCCCTTTCATCAGTAAGAACCTGTACCAGATCACCTGCATTTGGAACATCAGAAAAACCTAATATCTCTATTGGCATAGATGGAGTTGCCTTTTTAACCCTATTTTCCTTGTCGTCGATCATAGCCCTTACTCTTCCTGAAACTGGTCCTGCTAAAAGGGCATCACCAATTCTCATTGTACCATTTTTAATTAGAACAGTAGCAACCGGCCCCCTTCCTTTATCAAGTTCAGATTCAATAACAACACCTTCAGCCAGTCGCTTTGGATTTGCTTTAACTTCTTCAATTTCAGAGACTAATAATATCATCTCAAGTAATTCCTCTATGTTTTCTCCCTTAAGAGCAGATAGAGGAACACAAATAGTCTGTCCACCCCAATCTTCTGGAACTAGTCCGTGTTCGGTTAATTCCTGTTTTACTCGATCGGGTTGTGCATTAGGTTTATCAATTTTGTTAATAGCAACAATTATTGGAATATCAGCTGCTTTAGCATGGTTAATAGCTTCAATAGTCTGAGGCATTACACCATCATCAGCGGCAACAACCAAAATTGTAATATCTGTAACCTGTGCCCCCCGGGCACGCATTGCTGTAAATGCCTCATGGCCAGGAGTATCAATAAAAGTAATCTTTTTATCATGAAATCTAACCTGATATGCGCCGATATGCTGTGTTATACCACCGGCTTCTCCCTCTGCTACTCTTGATTCACTAATAACATCTAATAAAGTAGTTTTCCCATGGTCAACATGACCCATTACTGTAACTATAGGAGGCCTTAATTTAAGATCCTCTTCTTTCTCTTCAATATTTGAACAAACACGATCATGAATATCTGCTTCTCTAACCTCTTCTTTACTAATTGTTTTAAGTATTATATTTATCCCCATTTCGTCACCTAACATAATTAATGTATCTTCATCAAGAGGATGATTTACATTAGCCATTAGACCTAATCCCATTAATCGCTTTATTATTTTATTAGCTGGTATCTTAATTACTTCTGCTAATTCCTTTACAGTAATAGGTACTTCAACCTCAATACCATCATTTATATCCTCTTTACCCTTACTTTCCTCAACTGTTTTTTTATCAATCACTTTATTCTCTTCCTGCTTACTTTCCTGTTTAGTTATTTGCTTATCTTCTTGACCAGTATCATTATCTTCCTCATTCTGGTCATTATACATTCCTCTAATAAGAGCAGCCGTTTCATCCTTTATAGTACTCATATGACTTGAAACCTCTACATCTAAATCATGTAAAATATCCAACAAATCACTACTTGATACTTCAAGCTCTTTAGCTAATTTATAAATTCGTATTTTTCCCATAACTTACACCTCCATATAATTAGTCTTTCATTATATCAATCTCCTTCATTAAATTGTCGTATATTTGCTTCGAAATTGATATTTTTAAAGACCTGTCAACCTTCCTTGACTTCCTTGCTTTTTCCAGACATTTATTGTCAGGACAGATATATGCACCACGACCAGACGCTTTTCCGCTTTTATCAAGGAATACTTCTTTGTTTTCTTTATTATATACTATCCTAATTAAATCTTGTTTTGGTCTCCTCTCATTACATCCTACACATTTTCTGATAGGAATTTTTTTAGCCATGCAAGATCCCCCCTACCAGTTTATTTAGAATAAACTACTATTCTTCAAAAGATTCTTTGGCTCTATCAGAACCTTCTTCAAGTGACTCCAGATTTTGATCTAATTTGTCTTGAGTTTCTATGACATCTATTGTTTCATCAATATTATTATCAGTCTCATCTTCTTTGCCTTCTAATTCTAGTTTATACTTTGACTCACTCTTAATATCTACCTTCCAGCCGGTCAATTTGGCTGCTAATCTTGCATTTTGACCTTCTTTTCCAATTGCCAGTGATAATTGAAAATCTGGAACTACTACTTTAGCAACCTTTTCTTCTTCATTAATAATTACCTGTTTTACTTCAGCAGGATTAAGGGCATTTGCTACTAATTTTTCGGGTTCCTCACTCCACTCAATAATATCGACTTTCTCACCATTTAATTGGTCAACACCCGCTTGTACCCGCATTCCTTTTGGACCAACACAAGCCCCCACCGGATCTACATTTTTATCAATAGAATGGACTGCAATTTTGGATCTATTTCCAGCTTCCCGTGCCACATATTTAATCTCTACTATACCATCAAAAATTTCAGGTACCTCAATTTCAAAAAGCCTTTTTAATAAACCCGGATGAGTTCTAGAAACCAAAATCTTTGGCCCTTTATTATCTGCAGTAACCTCTACTACGAAAAGTTTGATACGATCTCCCCTTTGATATTGTTCAGCAGGCATCTGTTCAGATGGTGGTAATAAAGCCTCGATTTTACCAAGATCAATAAAAACATTATTATTATGAAAACGTTGAATAGTACCTGTAATTAATTCCTCTTCTTTTTGTTTATATTGTTCATAGATAACATCTCTTTCAGCCTCTCTAATCCGCTGCATTACTACCTGTTTTGCAGTTTGTGTTGCTATCCTACCAAAATTAGCAGGGGTAATCTCTTCTTCAACTATATCACCTAATTCATAATTAGCTTTTATTTTTTTCGCATCTTCAATAGATATTTGCAATGCATCATTTTCCACCTCTTCTGAAACTTCTTTCTTTGCATATACCCTTACATTACCTGTTCCCTTAAGTATTTCTACCTTTACATTTTCTTTTGAACCAAAGTCTTTTTTATAGGCAGAATACAAAGCTGTTTCAATTGCTTCTAACAATACATCTTTTGATATACCCTTCTCTTTTTCGATATCATCAAGAGCATGCAAAAATTCTAAACTCATTCTCCAAATCCCCCCTATTTAACTCTATATAATAAGATCTAAATATAAATTGCATAAACATAAAAACAAATTATTTCTTGCTTAACTAAAATCTACTGCAAGGCGTGCAGAAGCAATACTGGAATGTTGGAGTTCAATAATTTCATCGTTTTTTAATTGCAATCTAACTATTTGATCATTCCTTTTTAAAAGAGTACCCGTAAACTCTTTTTCACCATTTATAGGAGCATAGGTTTTTAAAGTTGCATAATTCCCCTCAAAACGATCAAAATCCTCTATTTTCTTTAGAGGTCTTTCTATCCCAGGAGAAGAAACCTCCAGTATATAGCTTTTTTCAATAGGATCAACACTATCGAGTTCTTCGCTAAGTAATCTACTTATTTTCTCGCATTCTTCTAAACCAATATCATTTTCTTCATTATCAATATAAAGTCTTAAAAAATAGTCTTCACCTTCTTTAACATACTCAAGATCAACTAATTCCAACCCTTCTTTGATGACAATTGGTTGAGCTAGTTTTTCGACATTATCTGTTATTTTTCCCATAAATTAACCCCTTTCTAATAATACATAACTATTTTCGATACATATATGTAGGATATATACCATCTATCTGATACTTTTTAAATAACTGTTGTATATATTATTTATCAAAAATCTTAGCAAGAAAACTCCATCTAAATATTTTATTTAGGTGGAGATGAATTGCTCGTGGCGAAGTAGTATTCCACGAGCTGATTTTAGACTTCCTTTTGTGGTACAGTTTCTTTACAGAAACTCCTGCAT
>JBDNGI010000100.1:0-6546 GCA_041689345.1 Halanaerobiales bacterium | reverse complement strand
ATTAATTCCTTTATATAATTTAATTGTTTTTTGATATATATAAAGAATATATTTACATTAAATCTAGAGTTTAGGAAAGTTTTTAATATTAATATTGCTAACTAATTTTTGAGCAAGTAATTATAGTTTTTATAATTGTAATTATTTAGATGGCATAAAATGTATAAGAAAGTAATTTAAACCCTAATTAATAATAAAATGGCAAATGTTTCTTTTGTACTATCTGTATAACTTCGTATATAATATCTTATGTAATTATATAATTAATATTAATCATATTGTAGGCAATAAGGCTATGGGTAAGATTTTTAGTTTATTAAGTATTAACTTAAGAACTATGGTTTAACAGAAAAAATGAACGATATCAATTAAGGAGGGTATAATTTTGAATAGGAAATTTTTATATTTATTACTTACATTTGTCATTATTATAACTATTAGTGGAATTGGACAGGCATCTGAAAGAAAGATAGATTCATATAAGAATGAAATGTCATTTGTTTATGAAGAAGATAATTATCAAAATGAGGGAGATATTACTCTTGAAAAGGCTAGTATGATATTACGGGATTTTCTATTGAAGCAATCCGACAAGGGGGAACTAGAACCTGTGGCTGAAAATCCTTTTATAGAGATCGTAGGATTTACTAATCCTACTAGTACTAATGTGTATTATGTAAAAAGTGGAGATTCTTTGTATAAAATAGCCGAAAGATATAATACATCTATTGATATGATTAAGACATTAAACAATATTTCTTCTAATTACCTTTATATTGGGCAGGAATTACAGATTCCTCAAGAAGAAAACGAATTAGTATATTATGTTAAGCCTGGCGATAGTCTCTATAGATTAGCCAAGGAGTATAGCACTACAACAAGTCGTATAAAAGAATTGAACAACCTTGGCAATAATTACCTTTATGTAGGACAAAAATTGATTATACCTTTACCAAAGACTGAAACTGGCTATACCTATCATGTAAAACCAGGTGATAGCTTATATAAAATAGCAGCACAGTTTAATAGTACAGTTCAAGATATTAAGAATTTAAATAACTTATATTCAAATTATTTATATGTAGGACAAAAACTACGTATAAGAATGGATGTAGTTAAAGAGGGTTATGGCAAGAGATTAAGTATCAATGATCAAGAGATGGATTTAATGGCCCGAGCTGTATATTCTGAGGCCAGGGGTGAACCATATAATGGTCAAGTAGCCATTGCAGCTGTAGTTATTAATAGGGTTTTACACCCACTGTTTCCTAATACCATAAAGGGTGTTATCTTTCAACCATGGCAGTTTACCGCCGTACATGATGGTCAGTTCTGGCTTGAGCCAAATCAAGCTTCATATACTGCAGCAAAAGCAGCTTTAGATGGATGGGACCCAAGTAATGGAGCGATTTATTACTATAACCCAATAACTGCAACATCACGTTGGGTTTTTTATAGACAAGTTATTCTTAAAATAGGACAACATTATTTTGCAATATAGGTCATATAGAATTTAAAGGAGGCCATTTAATTGAAAAGTAAATTGAGTTCTTTGTTTCTTATATTATTAATCTTGTTTTCAACTATCGGAATAGATAATGTTCAAGCAGTTGATAATACAAGAGTTATTGGAATAGGAAGTACTAATAATAATCAGTTTACAGGTTATAAATACATTAATTATTATGTAAAATCGGGGGATAGTCTTTATAAAATAGCATTAGAGCATAGTACTAGTATTGATAGTATTATGGAAATTAACAATTTAAAATCTTATATGATCTATCCTGGTCAAAAATTAACAATAGCAGTGATTGAGCAGAGCAATAATATTATTTATAATGTTAAGCCAGGTGACAGTCTATATAGGATATCCCTAAAGTATAATGTTACTGTTAATAGTATAAAAGAAACTAATAATCTTAATAGTAATATGATTTATGTAGGACAAAAATTAGAAATACCAGTCAAGGAAGCTAGCGATAATTCTAATGATGAAGATATCAATTCATATATCAATGTAAATGGAACTGTAGTAATGAATAATAAAACATGGGGTAGTGGTATCTCACGTCAGGATTCTGGTTTGGAGAATAAGGTTTTCCCTATGTATGATGGGGAATCGGCTATTGCTTATCAAGAAGAAGAGATAATTGTAAAATATAAGTCGACAATTAATAGTCAGTCGGTTGAGGAATTTGAAAAAGAAAACAATCTAGTAACTATAAGTTCAGTAGATAGGCCAGAAGGGAAGATAGTAAAGTATCAAATTTCCAAAGAACAGAACTTGGAAGAATTACTTGAAGATTATAATCAGAAAGAAAATGTAGTCTGGGCTGAGCCTAATTATATATATTATCCAACAGCAATACCACAGGATCAATATTATAACAACTATCAGTGGAATATGGTAAACATGAATATGGAAGCAGCCTGGGATGTTACTAAGGGTAATAGTTCAGTTATTGTAGCAGTAATAGATACTGGAATTGTCCCTAATCACCCTGATCTTAAGGATAACCTTTTACAAGGTGTAGATTTTGTTGGTGGAGTTAAGTCATATCCTATTGAATCTTATAGTATGACTGACTATGATCCAATAGATGAGAGCACATACCAGCAGGGTGGTAGTCATGGTACACATGTGGCTGGTATTATAGGTGCAGTAAGTAATAATATCGGTGTTGCAGGTGTTAACTGGAATATCAAGATATTACCAATTAGGGGCTTGACTAAAACAGGTGGAACAAGTTGGGACATAGCTAAAGCCATATATTATGCCATAGATCAAGGGGCCGATATCATAAATATGAGTTTCGGTGGCAATCATAGTAGTTATTACCAATATGAAGCGGTTAAAGATGCAGTTACAGCGGGTATAACCGTTATTGCAGCCACTGGTAACGAAGGATCAATAGTCTATTATCCTGCTGCTTATCCAGAGACTATCGCTGTAGGTGCAGTTGGTAGGAAGAACATTAAGACAGCATATTCTAATTACGGTCCAGAAGTCGATGTTGTGGCTCCTGGTGGTGATTATGGAGAATCTATAATAAGCACTTGGGGTTATTATAAGGATGGTAGTACTATAGCAGATTATAATGGGATGATAGGTACTTCTATGGCAACTCCCCATGTTAGTGGATTAGCAGCTCTATTAGTGGCTTCCGATATTAATAGTCCAGAAGAGATACGTAGTCGTTTAATCAACACCGCAATTGACCTTGGAGGTTATGGCATAGATGATTATTATGGATATGGATTAGTGGATGCCTATGCTGCCCTTATCAATAAAAAGATTAAAAATCCGGTTGTTTTTGCTGCCGATAAAAATGGTTCTTCACTTTATGTGAAAAGTGATATTATTAAAGCAGAGGATAATGGTTCATTTAGTTTATCAAAGGTCAATTCAAATGCCCAATATCTTATTGCCTGGTTTGATGGGAATGATAATGGAATAATAGATGGTGGAGATTATTTCGGGGAAGTAGAAAGTGGTTCTCTAGAAAACAATGTTAGGATTAATACTTCTTATGTTTCTAATAGTACAGGAGATCCCTATTATCAGGTGATAAAATAGTACTATACTTAAGGGCTTAAATCTTAGTGAAGGAAGTTATATATAATATTTTTCCAATATTTTTCTAAATACCCCTTGATTTATGTATAGATATAGCGTATAATTTAATTGTTATAAGAAATAATCTATAATATATATAAGGATTTCAATGTCAGAAGACAAATAAGACTATAAGAGAAAATAAAAGGACATTGGATGTAATATTATAGATTAAAAAAATGACACCTATAAGACTATAATTTTTTAATAAGGGGTGGTAGTATGATGAATGTTTTTAGCATGTTTAAGAAGCAGAGGTATAAGTGCTTTGATGAGGTGGTAGAAGGCCGAAGACTTAAATCAAGGAGTTACAGAGGAACAAAACCTATCGATGTTGAAAAAATCGTAGGTAGTGTTGACCGTTGTCAAAGAGATAATACCATTTCTGTTGACAAACAATCACACAGATATAAGGGGATAAAGAATGCCCTTGAAAACATGGATTTTTTGCCTGCTATACAGGTTTATGATGTTGATGAGGAATATTTCATCTTAGATGGACATCATCGTGTAGAGGCTAGTAAAGAGATAGGTAAAGATTTTCTTGATGCAGAAGTAATAGAATATAATTATCATTAAAATAATATAAACTTACTTGATATTAAGAATTATAAACCGCATTTCAATTTTGGAATGCGGTTTTTCCTATTAAAATTAATATTAGCGGTAATATTTAGATTGCATTTTTTTAGAACTTATGAGATAAACTAAGGCTTGTGAGATATATATAGACTTGGCGGCACTTACCACCACTTATAGAAGCCTAAAGGATGATATAAAGTTCAGGCTGTGGGGGTTTTAGTAATGGTTAAGATAAAGACTAGGGAATGGTTATATGGATAAGTTAGATTATATTAATTACTTAAAGGAATTAGATATGGAAATGGCAAAAGAGCAGGCGGTAGAATGCCAGCGTTACTATTTTGCTAATGATCTTGGTGTTATCTATACATCTAATATGACTACATTTAGGGTTTGGGCACCAACGGCTGACAATATTGAAGTTTTAATATACAAAGAAGAAAATGATATAGAGCCAAAGATGAAAGTTGAAATGAATAAAGGTGATACTGGTACTTGGTTTGTTGAAGTTAACAAGGATTTACTGGGTATGTATCATATATATCAGATAAATATTAAAGGTATTATCCATAAAGCCGTAGACCCTTACACAAAGGGACTGGGAACAAATAGTAAACTTGGGCTTATAGTTGATCTTGATAGAACAGATCCCCCGGGTTGGGAAGAGGATAAAAGACCTCTGTTGCAAAGACCACAGGATGCAATAATTTATGAAGTTCATGTGCGGGATTTTTCTTCATCCGAAGATTCAGGTATGAAGCATAAAAATAAATATTTAGCATTTACTGAAACTGATACTGTTAATAAAGATGGTCAAACAACTGGACTTAGTCATTTGAAAGAATTAGGTATTACCCATATTCATTTACAGCCTGTTTTTGACTATGCGACAGTGGATGATATTTCAGGAGAAGGATATAACTGGGGATATGATCCTTATTTTTATAATGTTCCTGAAGGTTCTTATTCCTCTAATCCCTCAGATGATACACGAATACGTGAATTCAAACAAATGGTGAAATCACTTCATGATAATGGTTTTGGAGTCATAATGGATGTTGTTTATAATCATACTTATCATACTGAGGATTCACCTTTCAATCAAATTATTCCAAAATATTATTATCGTATGGATTTCTACGGCAATTACTCTAATGGATCTGGTACCGGAAATGAACTTGCATCAGAAAAACCTATGGTGAGAAAATTTATTGTTGATTCTGTAAGGTATTGGGCAGAGGAATATCATATTGATGGATTTAGATTTGATTTAATGGCACTTCATGACAAAGCAACTATGCAGCAAGTTGAACAAACACTTCATAGTATAGATTCATCAATTCTTATCTATGGTGAGCCCTGGATGGGGGGGTTGTCTCCTTTAGCACATGAGCAGCAATTAGTTAAGGGAGCTCAAAGAGGTATGAAGATAGCAGTATTTAATGATCATTTTAGAAATGCCATTAAGGGAGATAATGACGGCCAGGCATTAGGATTTGTCTCGGGTGCTCTTCACCAAACTGAAAATATTAAAAGGGGAGTGGTAGCTGCAATTTCTTATGATAATGAGATACAAGATTATGCATTAGAGCCTTGGGAAACTGTAAATTATGTATCCTCTCATGATAATCTTACCCTCTGGGATAAGCTTCATAAGTCGAATATGCATGATAGTGAAGTGCTTAGAATAAAAATGGATAGATTAGCTCAGGGTATTATCTATACATCACAAGGTATTCCTTTTTTACATGGTGGAGAAGAGCTTTTAAGGACAAAATATGGAAATCATAATAGTTATAATGCTGGTGATAAAATTAACCAGATAAAATGGGAACGTAAGAATGAGTATTATGATACATTTTGTTACTATAAAGGATTAATTGATATCAGGAAAAAGCATCCTGCATTTCGTCTTGCTAATGCTCATCAAATTAGAGAATGTCTAAGCTTTCTGGATACACCATCTAATACGATAGGTTTTTTACTAGCTGAAAATGCAAATAATGATAGCTGGAAAAATATTGTAGTCTTCTATAACCCAAATAGGCAATCTGTTTGTTTTAATCTCCCTTTTGATGGTCACTGGAATGTTATTGCAGATGATCAGCAAGTGAGAAATGAGCCCTTATATACAATTTGTAATAATGTTCAATTGTCTCCAATAAGTCTTATGATATTATACCATAATTAAATCTTATCCCCTTTTAACACACATATATTTTGATCTGCATATAATGGTATATGTTCTTCCTTAAAAGGGGGTATTTAATTATGTTATATCAATATATTATAAAGGTATTGATGAGTAACTCTAATACGATTTTTTCTGCCCTTGTAATGGGGGT
>JBDNGI010000099.1:0-2755 GCA_041689345.1 Halanaerobiales bacterium | reverse complement strand
TATTCTTGACTCAGTTTTAAAAATTCATCTTTACTTTTCATCTCTTTCCTCCTCACTACCCTGAAAACAAAAAACGGCCAGAGCTTAATTAAAAGCCTGACCGTAGATAATTAATATTAGTAAGAGATTTTTTAGTTAAAAGATAAAATTTAATTTAATAGTATTTAGCTAACTCTACTTTATAACTTTAAAACAATTAGGATTCAGATTTGAAATTAATCTATTCTTCCATCACAATTACATCATCCTGATGGATGCTCAGCTCAGAATCTCCTGTTCTGAGCATAGACTAAACTCTTATCTTCATCCAATCAAATTGATCTAAAAAATTAAAAAAGTCATAACACTAAATATTTTAGATTAAATTTTAATATTTGAAGCTAAATAGCTCCTGAATATTTTAACTAAAACAAAAAGCCAGGGTTATATAAAAACATAAACCTGGCCCATTAATTACATATTTACTCATCTCATCTAATCTCTAACTCTGCTCTACTAATCTGGGCTCGTCTAATCTTTAATTTTTTTAATTATAACCGAATTCATTAATTATGTCAAGAAAATTTCCTATCTAATTTTTCCTAATCTGAATTTTATAATCAACTATCAGATTATTAAAGTGCAGCCATACCTCCATCAATGCGATACTGACTTCCTGTAATAAAAGTGCTCTCATCAGATGCTAAAAATAAAACTAAATTAGCAATATCGATAGATTCTCCGTATCTTCCCAGGGGAATAGACTGAGCCATTGTTTCCTCATCAGTTTCCAGACCTTCTTCCAGAGATCTCATCATCCTTGTATTAACAGGAGAAGGATGGACAGAATTAACTCTCACATTATAATCTGCAACTTCTAAGGCTGCAGCTTTAGTTAAACCAACTTCAGCATGTTTAGAAGCAATATAAGGAGATACATTGATACTTCCATCAAATCCGGCCACAGACGAAGTATTAATTACACTGCCTGAGCCCTGTTTTTTCATCACCCTGAGTACATATTTTAGACCGAGGAATACTCCACGAATATTTACCCCATAAACCTGATCTAAATTTTCAATATTCTGTTCTGTTATAGGATTCACTTCACCTTCGATACCTGCATTATTAAAAAATACATCTATTCTACCAAAGGCTTCCATAGTCTTATCGACATATTTTTTAACCTCTTCTTCTTTAGAAACATCAGCAACAACAGTTAATACTTTATCATCATTATCAATTTCAGACTTAACTTCAGCAAGATCACTTTCATCAAGGTCGGCTAAAACAACTTTTGCCCCTTCTTTAACGAAGAGTTTTGCGGTTTCCTTACCAATACCAGCAGCTGCACCTGTAATAATTGCGACTTTGTCTTCTAATCTACGCATTTAGTATCCCTCCATTTGATATATTAAAATAAAGTAAAAATATTTTAATATCACCTTTATATATAGAAAATAAAAGGAATTGTCAACCAGCACTGCAGAGTTCTGACAGAATATAAATAAGATTTTAAAATTAATGCACCCACTTAACCAAGTGCAACATCCAAAAACATCATAACTGCAAAACCAAGCATTAAGCCCGTTGTAGCCAGATGGCTGTTACCTTCTGAATTGGCTTCCGGAATCAGCTCTTCCCCGACCACAAAAATCATTGCTCCAGCTGCAAAGGCTAATGCATAAGGCAAAATTGGTCTCATATAAATAACAGCAGCAGCACCTAAAACTCACCGGCTCTACTACTCCGGATAATTGACCATACATAAAACTTTTTGTTGCCGATAAGCCCTCTCTTCTTAATGGAATAGAAACTGCTGCACCTTCAGGAAAGTTCTGCAGTCCAATACCCAATGCCAGTGCAACAGCTCCAGCAATAGAAGCAGAAGAAATATCAGCTACTGCACCAAAGGCTACTCCAACCGCCAATCCTTCTGGAAAGTTATGTAAAGTAACTGCCAGAACCAGTAGAACACTTCTCTGCCATTTAGTTTTAATTCCTTCTGGTTCACTTTTGGCTAAAGCAGGATGTAAATGTGGCAAAACCATATCAACCAGACGCAAAAATATTCCTCCCATTAAAAATCCAATTACAGCTGGAATCCAACCTGCTACACCTAAGTTTTCGGAAATTTCTATTGCAGGAGCCAGTAAAGACCAGAAACTGGCCGCTATCATTACTCCAGCAGCAAAACCAAGCATACTATCAAGGAGTCTTCGATCAACATTATAAAAAAAAGAAAACAACCCCGGCTCCTAGAGCAGTCACAAACCAGGTGAATAATGTCACCAACAACGCCTGTGTTATAGGTGATAAAGTACTTAAAAAATCAAAACACATTATATCCCTCAAAATCTATCAATTTTTTCTTTTTTATAATTATTATTTATATCATATAATAAGATTTGACCACAAAAAGACTGTATTTTAAAAATTAAATAGACAGATAATTAGCAGGTATATCGATTATCAAAGTGAAAAAATAATATACTGACAAATTATAGTAAAACAAAAGAAATTAAGACAGGTATCTTTCTATATACCCGCCAGTTTTACTCTTTTGAACAATTTTTTCACATTACTTGCCCTCACTTTTATCCCAAACCATATTTTTGCGCGCACTAATCCCCTGACGGGCATATTGTCTACATTGTAGACTCTTCTAAATACTGAAGGGATTCCTTCAACACCTGCTCGTTGGTTGGTTAACTTTATGTATTCTTTAGTTTCCATCTCTTCTCTAAGTTTAGCGGTGGCGTATTGTTGTTCACTA
>JBDNGI010000098.1:0-4910 GCA_041689345.1 Halanaerobiales bacterium | reverse complement strand
ATTAAACAAGAAAACATTAGCTGGACAGATTAAAAATCTGGAAATAAAACGGGAAGAGTTGACTGTTATAAATAAATTTGCTGATGCTCAACTGGTTGTAGAGCAAAGTTGAAGAGAATATACAGACATTGAAAAAAAGAGAAAAAGAATTAGAGGATCAAATTGATGAGATCAAAAAACAATTAAGACTGTTGAGACAAAAATGCTTGATTATGAAGCTGTAAAATTACAGGAAAAATTAGAAAATATAAAAAAGGATATTTAAAGAGGGAGTGAATTAATATGTTTAAAAATAAAATTATTAGTCTATTTATTGCATTAATGTTGGTGGTTGGTACCTATTCAGTAGTTGGAGCATATCCTGGTGCGTATAATGGTAATAATAACATGATGGGTAATAATTATAATGGTCAAATGAATGGTTCTAATAATTACCCAGGATATAATGGTCAGGGGTATAATGGTATGATGAGATCAGGTGGCATGATGGGTATGATGAATATGATGAATATGATGATGGGTGGTGGAATGGGTTATGGTGAGATGATGGGGTATGGAAATGGAATGATGGGAAGTTCTGGCCCCGGAGTTAATGGAAATACTGACTATAGTCTTTCTGCATTAGGCATGACTGAAGAAAATGTTAAGAATCTGGCCATTGAGCTTGTAGAAAGACAGTTCGGTCCAGAATATCAGGTTAGTGATATCTTTATTTTTGATAATTCACCATATTATGTCTCAGTTATAGAGATAGATAGTGAACAGGGTGCTTTTGAATTACTATTTGACCCTTATAGCAAGGTAATTTATCCAGAATATGGACCTAATATGATGTGGAATACAGAAAATGGTATGAATAATATGATGGGTTGGAGTGCACCATTGAAAGATAATATCCTGTCCCGTCAGGAGGCTCTGGAAAGTGCAGATAAATTTGCTCAAGCAAATGATTTTACAGTAGAAGATGAAGGACATCAGTTCCCTGGTTACTATACATTCCACACAGGAGATAATAACGATAATACAAAAGGTATGTTGAGCGTTAATGCTTATACAGGTCAGGTCTGGTATCACAACTGGCATGGTAATCTATCAAATGTTATTGAGGTTGAAAAACATCTTGAATAATCAGGTATAAAACAGATAATACTGGGTAGATGATTGTCTAGGTATTTTCATATTTTCTATTTGGAACTGTTTGAAAAGATATAATGAAAGGAGTGTTAAGTAATGGGTTATTGTTATGGCTTGAGTGGTTATGAATCAGCTCTAGGAGGTTTCTGGTGGATTATGCCTCTATTATTCTGGGGACTTATTATAACAGGGATTGTGCTTTTAATAAGATCACAGAGGAATCGAAGTAGTCGGGAAGCATTAGATATCCTCAAACATGAATATGCTTTAGGGCGTATTTCTAGAGAGGAATTTATAACCCGGAAAAAGGATTTACAATGATATAAACAGTTATATAATTTGATTTGCCATAAATTCTGATAAAATTTTGGCATTATGGAATTCTTAAGGAGAGAAATAGGTTCATTTTCATAACAAATTCCAGACTTCCTGATTCACCCCGGGAGTCTGGTAAACAATATAAGGCTGTTTCATTAAAAAAAATTACAGAAATGACAGTACACCTTTCCAATCTGGCTTCTAATTTAAAGCAATAGGTTAATAAATTTCAACTATAATAATATGAGTTCTGTAAATTTAAAAGAAAACAGATTTAACAATCAGATATTGAAGATGGTATGTTTAAATTGTATTCTATTTACTTGATATCAGTATTTTTGACTATATACTTATCATAGAGAGTTTGTCAAAATTATTAACAGTAACTATGTTAAAATTGTGTGTGGTGTGATTCATACTAAAAGAAGAATATAATAAAGCTAAGGAGAAATAATATGAATCTAATAGAAAAGCTAAAGGGTATGATTAACCATAAAAATATTATCTATTCCTCAGCAATTTGTTCAGATTGTCAGATGGCAGATAGTTTTTTTCAAAAAATGATATTGATATAGAGATCAAACAAATTGAAAATCCAGAGTTTCGTAAAGAATTAGAAAAAAAGTATGGTAAAGTTTTAGTACCGACTATCATTTTAGGTAATAATAAATTTATTGGCTTTGAACAGAATCAGGAGAAAATAATGAAAAAGTTAGGTCTTTCTTAAGTAGAAGATGTTTTGAAGGAAGTGGTTTCTATATATGGCTAACAAGGATAAGATACATAAACGCTATAATCGAATAGCACCTATTTACGATTCATTGGAAAGCATGATGGAAAAAGGGAAAATGGGAAGCTGGCGCAAAAGTCTGTGGCAGAGAGTTGAGGAAAATATACCTGAATTAAATGGAAAACTACTGGAAGCGGGTGTAGGAACAGGTAAGAATATACAATACTATCCTGACAATATAGAAATATTCGCTATAGATTTTAGTGAAAAAATGTTGAATAGGGCTAGACAGAAAGTAGTTGCCTCTGGCAAAGAGATAAATCTATTGCAAATGGATATTCAGGATTTAGATTTCCCAGATAACTATTTTGATATTATCGTTACTAGTTGTGTCTTTTGTTCAGTACCTGATCCCGTTAAGGGTTTAATGGAATTGAAGAGGGTCTGTAAAAATGATGGAAAGATAATTATGCTGGAACATATGCGTTCTAGACGAGAACCCCTTGGTAAGCTGATGGACCTCTTTAACTGGGTTTCTTTATATACATATGGAGCCAATATCAATCGAAGGACAATAGAAAACATTAATAAGGCTGGTTTAGAGATTTTAGAGGTTAATGATTTATTATATGATATTGTGAAAGAGATTGTACTTGAACCTTAAAGCTATTTAAAGATTAAAGCTATAATGGATTTGCATTGTATCTGGAATTTTTACAGAATAAATGTTACATAGGGACAGTAATTTTTCACTGAAATAATAGATAAGAAGTTTAATTTTTATGTGAGGTGTTGACGATATGAACTTAAGTCGGAATACAACAATTATTTTAATTGTTCTACTGATAGTTATCGGTATTACGGGTACATATTATATGATGAACTGGATGGGAGTAGATAATTTTTATAGCCAAAACCAGGTATCATATACTGAAAATGAACTAAAGGAATATATATCTGATTTTGTAAGGAGGGAGTTCGGTACTGGATATCAGGTATCAGATATTTTTGTCTTTACTAATTCGCCTTACTATATTTCAGTTGTAGAAGGGGATACTGGTAGAGGAGCCTTTGAATTACTTTTTGATCCTGATAGTAAAAGCTTTCAACCAGAACCTGGTCCAAATATGATGTGGAATCAGAAATATGGGATGATGGGCAGGGACTGGATGGGTTTAAATCAGCCATCTGATAATAGTGAAATAAATAATATAAATCAAATATCTAAAAATAAGGCCTTGGAATATGCCCTTGAATATCTGGCTGATAATGCTCAGAAAATAAAAGCGAGTACTGATGGGCATCAATTCTACGGATATTATACATTCCATACTACCAGAGATAATAAACCATATGGAATGTTAAGTGTAAATGGCATAACTGGTGATGCCTGGTATCATGACTGGCATGGAGATCTGGAAAAAATAATTGAAATGGAAGAACATGATAAAGAAGAAAACCATGAAAATGAGGAGGAATAGACTATTATGATGGGTTTTGGACGAGGTTGGGGAATGGGTGGATATGGTATGAATAGTCTTGGAGGGATTATTATGATGATTTTATTTTGGGCTCTTATAATTATTGGAATAGTATATCTGGTACGCAATTTGACTAATAATAATAATAGTAGAAACAATAATTATAATTGAGGTAATAATAGACAGGATAATAGTGCCGTTAATATAGCCCGGGAAAGATATGCCAGAGGAGAAATTACAAAAGAAGAATTAAATGAAATCCTGGATAATCTCAGGCATCATTGATAATTTACACAAAGTACAATCTTAGTTTAAGAGCATAATGTACAAAATAAATATTAAATATAAAAAATAGAAAGGAATTAAAATATGAGTAATTATAGTATCAGGAAAATTGTTGACCTTTCCTATAAAGAGGCAGTAGAAAGAGTTAAAGAGGAGTTGAAAAAAGAAGGATTTGGTGTTTTAACAGAGATAGATGTTAAGGCAACATTTAAAAAGAAGATTGATAAAGAATTTAAAAAATATATCATACTTGGAGCCTGTAATCCTAATTTCGCCTATCAGGCTTTGCAGTTAGAAGAAGAATTGGGTTTATTACTTCCCTGTAATGTGGTTGTATTTGAAAAAGATACAGGAGAGACTGCAGTTGCAGCCATTGATCCTCGCAAGGCCTTAACGATTTCTGGTAACAAAGATCTTGATGAGGTGGCCGACCAGGTTGGTAGTCACCTTGAAAGAGTAATCGCAAATGTTTAATTGATTATATGTAATCAATTATCAATAACCTTGGAAATTTAAGACTGTTCAAATATGTAACGTAATTAGTAGTATAAAAAAGTTTTCTCATATTTAGATGAGAGGACTTTTTTCTTTTTTATATGTTTTTTATAATTATATAAACTTGACAGAAATAATGTAATAGCGTATAATGTATATGAATAAATTCGAATATAAAAATATGGGCATCAAAAAGGGGGTATTATGGGTATATGAATTTAATTGAAATATTAAAAGCACTATCTCATGAAAACAGAGTTAGGATATTGAATTTACTTAAACAGCAGGAACTCTGTGTCTGTGAATTGGAGAATATCATGGATGTAAACCAGTCTAATGCATCGAGGCATTTAAGCAAATTAAAACATGAAGAGCTTATAAAGGGTGAACAAAAGGCCCAATGGGTTTACTATAGTATAAATGAAGAGTTGTTTACTGAACATAAATTTTTAAAAAACCTTCTTGAT